>JAZDJY010000087.1:0-4006 GCA_043803615.1 Candidatus Aenigmatarchaeota archaeon
TTGCAAGGATAGACGCCCTCGAGAGGAAGTTCGACCGGCTGTCGGACAAGGGCGCCGACATAAGAAGGGACGTCGACCAGCTTTCGAGGAAGGGGGCGGCCTCGGACAAGGTGATGCTTGTGGACCTCGGAAAGGAAGACGCGGAAAGCTAGGCGGCCTTTATGGAAACCTACACACTGGCGCTGATAGCCGTCTGCGGAGTCGCCTTCTTGGCGGCGGGAATCTACCTACACATGCTCAGGAAGCGCTCCGAGGACGTGTTCCCGGCGCCATTTCTCCTCCCGGCAGGCAAGAGGAAGCCGAGGAAGAAGTGAGATTAAGTGGACTATTTCTCGTTCAATACGAGAACCTTTCTAGAACTTGACCTTTCCGGTATCTTGATACATAGTTCGTTAAGGTTCTCAACTTCCAAATTTACTATCTCACCCTTCCGTAAATTCAAACTCTCACTCACTTTCACAGGGATTCTTATTATTAGATTACTTTGAATTTTTCCGATTGTTATGTTGTATACTCTACTCATGGATTTGTTAACTTCGAGTATATTTTCCGCTTGCTGCGGATCAAAATACTCCTCATGACACTTCTCACATTTATATGCGTCTATAGGAAATCCCTGGAATTTACTTCTTGTGAAAGATAGATTACCCCCACATATGACACATCTAGCCTGTTTTACACTCCTCTTTTTCATAATGCCCCCCTCTCCTTTTCCCCAAAACCTTCTAAATATCCCTTAGAGCGATGTTTGTGCCTTCTTGGATAAACACCTACATGTATTATTATCCACACTTCACTGTATCTGAAAAAGTTATCTCCCTTTGCGACAACAACCTTCGCTGTTCTCTCCCCTGTGTCAAGACATAACTCATATTTTCCCGCACTTCTCCTTGATTCACTGCATCCGTACCCATTTTCCAGTATGTTTTTGACGTCTCTGATGGACATGTTCAGTCTGTATAGTTCATCTGTCGCCGCCTTTGTTGGTACTAGCACAAGGCCGCGCCATTTTATTTCTGTTTCTTCCATTCTTCTCCCTTTGGAGCGACTAGTCTTACATATGTATATAACATATGTATTTATATTGTTTTCGCATATGTTTTCTCTTATTATTTACCAATCTAAAAGAATCATATAATAAATTAAACGAAGGGCAGAATGTATATTATGGTAAGGAAGGTCCTCGCGGGCGGCGTCTTCAACGTGATACATCCCGGCCACTGCCACTTCCTGCGAAAGGCTAGGGCGCTTGGGGACGGACTCGTGGTCGTCGTCGCAAGCGACAGGACGGTAAAGAAGGCCGGGAAGAAAGCATTCCCCGCAACCGAAAGGGCGGCGATGGTCGCAAGCCTGTCCTTCGTCTCCCGCGCCGTGGTGGGCGACGAAAAGGACATGTCCATCGTCATAGGCGCGGAAAAGCCATGCGTCATAGCAGTCGGCTACGACCAGGACATGGAGGCGGTAAGGTTGGCCGCAAAGCGCGCCGGCGTGAAATGCAGGCTCGTGCGGATTTCGGAGCTTCCCGGCTACTCGACCAGGGGACTGAGGAGCGGGTGACATGGGACGGAAAAGCAGGCGCGGGCAGATGTGGTCGTTTGACCTCGTGCTCTCGCTCATCATATTCTTCACGGCAGCGATAGCCCTGCTTTCCGCGTGGAACCACATGAGCGCGGGCATGGCAGACACGAGGGCCATCAAGACGGCGGAGCTGCGCGCGCTGACGATATCCGATGCCCTCATAAGGACGCCGGGTATCCCGGCGGACTGGAACGAAGCGAACGTGGAGGTCGTGGGGCTTTCCATCTCCGAGGGCATACTCGACCAGCAAAAGGTTTCCATGTTTACCTCCATGGACCACGACGTCGCAAGGGCCATGATAGGGATTGCGCCATACGACTTCTACTTTGAGCTTTCGGACATCAACGGGACAGTGTACGAAAACACGACGGTCCCGCCCGACCAAAGCGCGTCCATAATCATCCCGGTGGATAGGTACGCAATATACAACGGGAGGATAGCCAGGGCACGGCTCATCGTATGGGGATGACGTTTCAAAGGACGTCCTGTTTTCCCGCCGGGAAAAGCCTTATGTCCTTTACGCGTTCGAGCGGAATCCGGTAACTGTTCATGTGATGGTAGCTGTCACCGTTTCCCTTGGCGGAAAAAAGCATGTTAGACAGTTCCATAGTTTCCCATGGTTTCCCGGAAACGTACCCATCCTCGCCGAAGCCGACGATCCTGTCCGCGTAGCAGAGGGGATTGAATGTGCCGCTGAGCACCCACAGGTATTTGATCCTGTCCATCCTCTCTGCGCCAAGGATTTCGATTGCTTCCTTCGGATAGCCTTCCCCGCTGCGCCTCTTCATCATCGCTTCTATGACTTTCATCTTGTCTTTCTCGCTTACGTCCTTGCAGCCATCGTAAAAATCCGGGTAAAGCATCTCGGAGAGCTTCACGATGCCTGCCTTTCCGGTGAGGACGCTTTCCTCCTTGAGCTCTATCTCGACTGGGATTATGTCCTTCCAGCGCGCATTCCCGTAACTGCGGCCGTCCCTATGGACGCTGACGCTCCCCAAGCACTCCGGGGATACGCCGTAGCGCAAAGGCGCCACGTCATTTTTTCCCGCGCGCATCGAAATCGAGAGCGCCGTGCCGGAACCTGAGACATACCCGATGCCCCTCATGGCAAACCCTACCGGGTCTACCTTTGCGATGCAGGCTTCGAAATCAAGGCACTTTGACAGGAACTTTTGGTCCTTTCCCTCGCCCGGGTCGTCTGCGATGTCCTCGTAGAGAGGCGCGCTGCCTGCCATGCGGGTATAGAGTAAATTCCTTTTTATGCCCCCGGAGAGGTCCTGCGGGCCTGCCGAGATGATGCTCCCAATCGGGATTATCCCCGCTTTCCTCGTCAGCACGCTGCCTTCACTGAAGTGGACGTCTGCTATGCTTCCGTCACTCATGCCTCCGAATGCTGCGGATTGTGCCATACCCTGAATTGGCCGATAAGTTTTAAATCCACTGCGGCTCCCCAGGAACCCATTAACCCATTTAAACCACGCGCCCAAACATAAACCGTGGAAGCCATGAAGAAGCAGTTCGTGAAAGCCCTCACCCGGGACGGGGAAACAGTGGATGAGAAGTTTGCGGTGAAGTACAAGAAGCCGCCGTCGGAGTACAAGGGCGCGGACAAGAAGGGCAAGTGGTTTGAGCTTAGGCTCTCGGACGGCACCGGGGAGATAAACGCCAAGTACTGGGGACGCGAGTCCCACGAGACGGAAACGGTGTACGCAGGCATCGCAAAAGGGGACATCGTGCACGTGCGCGGGACTGTCCAGGAGTATCCCCCCGGCAGCAGCAGGTTTTCCATATCTGTCGATGCGGCAAAAGGCGAGGTGAGGAAGTGCGCGCCCGGCGAGTACGTTCTCTCCGACTTCATAGAGAAGAGCAAGAAGGACACAGGAAAGATGGTTTCGGATATCAAAAAGATGCTATCCGAAATAGGGGACGAAAACCTCAGGGCGCTTGCGGATTCTTTCACGGATGACGCCGCCTTCATGGAGTCCTTTACGAGGTCGCCTGCGGCAATCGAGATGCACCAGAACTACCTCGGCGGCCTCCTTGAGCACACGCTGAACACCATGAGGATAGCCTCCCGCATATGCGACGTCCATGCCGACCTGAACAGGGACCTCGTGACCCTTGGGTCCTTCCTGCACGACATAGGAAAGGTGAGGGAACTCGACGTGACCGGCGGCGTCATAGACCTCACGGAGGAGGGCATGATGATAGGCCACATCACGATGGGATACGAGATGGTCGAAAAGAAGATAGCGCAGATGAAGGGTTTCCCAAAGGAGCTGCGATTCAAGGTGCTGCACATGATGCTTGCCCACCACAACCTGCCGGAATACGGCTCTCCCAAGAAGCCCCAGTTCCCGGAGGCGATAGCCGTCCACCATGCGGACCACGCCGACGCCGAGATAGACATATACCTGCGCCTGCGCCG
>JAZDJY010000088.1:0-2443 GCA_043803615.1 Candidatus Aenigmatarchaeota archaeon
TGGCAGTATTATGACGTTTCCGGGGATTCTGTCAAGAGGAAGAGGAAGAACTGCCCCAGGTGCGGCCCGGGGACCATGCTTTCCGAGCACAAGAACAGGACCTACTGCGGCCGCTGCGGCTACACGGAGATAATGAGGAAGGAAGCCGCCGCCCAGCCTGCCGGGAAGTAAGCCTCATTCATGCCGCGCACGAAGCGCGCCTTTTCTCGTTTTTACGCCTGTAGACGATGCCGGGCATGAAGCTTTTTTAAGTCCTGCGCCGGAATAGTTACAAAAACGGTGTTTTGCATGCGGGCAGGAAAGGTCAGGATGGACGAGGCGCTCACGTTCGACGACGTGCTGCTTCTCCCGGCCGAGTCCGAGGTCCTCCCATCTGACGTCGACATACGGACGCACCTGACGAAGAGCCTCAAGCTCAACATACCGATAATAAGCGCCGCGATGGACACGGTCACTGAATCCGGCCTTGCGATAGCGCTGGCCCGCGAGGGTGGGATAGGCATCATACACAAAAATATGACTAAAGATGCACAGGGAGCCGAGGTGAAGAAGGTCAAGAAGTCGGAGTCCTGGATGATAAAGGAGCCTGTGACCGTGACCCCGGACCTGACGCTACGGAAGGTCATGGAGATAAAGGAGAAGCTCGGCATATCCAGTTTCCCCGTCCTTTCGGGCGGCAGGCTCGTCGGCATGCTCTGCAACAGGGACATAAGGTTTGAGAAGGACCCAAAGAAGGAAGTACTCGAGATGATGACCAAGGATCCCATCACTGGCGAGGAAGGGATAGGCATGGAAAAGGCCCTCGGGATAATGGCCAAAAGGAAGATAGAGACGCTGCCTATAGTCGACGGCAATGGCATCCTCAAAGGACTCATAACGGTTACGGACATAGAGAAGAGGAGGAAGTACCCGCGCGCGGCAAAGGACGGCGAGGGCAGGCTCCTCGTCGGTGGCGCGATAGGGCCGCTGGACCTGGAGCGGGCAAAGGTCCTTTACGACAACGGCGCAGACGTCATACTCGTCGATTCCGCGCACGGCCACTCCAAGAACGTCATGGACTGTGTGAGGGAGCTGAAGAAGAGGTTCGACGTCGCCGTGGTAGCGGGCAACGTCGCAACGGCCGCGGGCACCGAGTCGCTGATTGCGGCAGGCGCCGATGCGGTCAAGGTCGGGATAGGCGCGGGCTCGATATGCACAACGAGGATAGTCGCAGGGGTGGGCGTCCCGCAGGTGAGCGCGGTCATGAACTGCGCGGAGGCGGCCGAGGCCCACGGCATTCCCATCATATCGGACGGCGGCGCCCGCTACTCAGGCGACATTGCGAAAGCCATCGCCTCCGGCGCAAGCTGCGTCATGCTTGGTTCCATGCTCGCGGGGACGGACGAATCCCCGGGGCGCATCGTCTTCGTCCAGGGAAGGAAGTTCAAGACCTACAGGGGCATGGGCTCCGTGAACGCCATGAGGATGGGGTCTGCGGACAGGTACTTCCAGGAGGGGCAGGCAAAGAAGCTCGTCCCCGAGGGGATAGAAGGCATAGTGCCCTACAGGGGGACGGTTTCCGAGATAGTATACCAGATGATAGGCGGCCTGCGATCCTCCATGGGCTACTGCGGATGCAAGGACATCGACGAGATGATGAAGAAGACCGTCATGAGAAGGATAACCAAGGCCGGCGTCATCGAGTCACATCCCCACGACGTCATGATAACCGAGGAGGCCCCCAACTACTGGAAGGTGGGCTGAGCGGTGAGCGGGCAACCGCTCCCGGCGGACGATAAGTGGATTTCTGGTGATAACCCTGCCTGCCAAGAGTCATGACGATTCCCGTTCGCGGCTTTTCTCCGGCGCCATGTTTGGCTTCTTCCAGACGCTCTTCATGGCCTTTGCCATGCTCATACCAGCGATGTACTTCTCGTCCCTTAGCATCTCGATAGCAGTCTACGCGTTCCTGCTCTCCATAGGCGACGTCTTCTCGTTTGCGGCAAAGCCGGCGCTCGGGCACCTGACGGACAGGCACGGCGAAAGGAAGTACATGATGCTTGGCGGACTCATATTCATCACGTCCCTTTTCATGATAGGCCAGACCTCAGACCTCCTCGCGATAACGTCCCTTAAGATAATCGGCGGCGTCGCATCCGCCCTCGTCTTCGTCACGATAATAATCTACTCCCTGCGGAAAGTGACCAACGAGCCGGACAGGAAGGTGGGCACGTTTGGAGGCCTCAGTAGCCTCGGGTGGACGGCGGGCCTGCTCATACCCGGACTTTTCATCGACTCCTTTGGCATCAAGCCCGCCTTCTATCTCATATTCGTCGTGGGCATCATGTGGGTGCTCCTCATGTTTAGGTTCGCAAAGAGGTACGAGGGCTCCGAGTCTGCGAGGCCATCCTTCTCATTCATGAGAAAGATTCCCGCTTACATAATCCTCAAGACCATGGACATC
>JAZDJY010000089.1:0-2018 GCA_043803615.1 Candidatus Aenigmatarchaeota archaeon
GGGATGGCTTGGATAGCTGCCCGGGGGCTACCGGGCAGCGCCATCCCTTTTTTAATTGGTCAAGAGAAATAGTTAGGTCGAGGGTCGCAATTCTCTACCGGCTGAAGCCGGCAGAATTCTTGCTCCACTCTATTTAAAAAAATTCATGCCAACTACATAACATGGCAAGCTACTACGGCACAGACTTCGACTTGTACATGAACCGGATGGCCCCATTCTGCGATGCGTTGAAGGAAGTTGCGGCATACAACCCAGACGCAGCCTCCAACATCCTGCTACATGTGACACAAGTGGCTATGAGCAAGTCCATTCTCAGGGGAATGCCGCTGAAGATCTCGATGGAGGGAGTGGATACAGCCAGGGTCAACGACGAAATAATGGGCTACATCGATGCATTCAGTGATTTCATGGATGAAGCACTGTCGTGCGGCAAGCCGCTGGCCGTGGTAGAGGAAATCACCGTCCGCACACATTCGACGATAAATCCAGGCTTCGACGCGGAAGGCTTCAGGCGGTACAACAGGACATCGGATGAGCTGACGGCGGGGTTTCTTGACCGCGAAGAAGGCAGGCTGGACAACTGAGATGCCAAGCGCTCCCGATCCTATCCTGATTTTCCGGCCGGTCCTCCCGGCTTTTCCTCGGCGAATATCTCCGAGCGAAAGGAAAGTATCTTCACCCCTTCGCGCTTCCATGCGCCTCCGGGGAGGCCGGCCTTGTGGCAGAGGTTTTCGAGGAATTCGTGCGCATCCCAGTTCCACTCGACCGGCACCTGCGGGAGCAGCAGGCCCCTGCTGTAGCCCTTCTCGATTATCAGGCCGTCCCTTCCTATCTTTATCTTTCCCGGATATTCTTCGGGACTCTTAACCCTTATGGGCACAGGAGGCGTCAGCACGGACACCTCCACTATCACATGCGCGAGCTCCCCTTTGGAGAGCGGCGGGAAACGCGGGTCGTGGCAGGCGTGAACCGCCGATTCCAGAAGGGCTTCCATGAGCGGCATGACGGGCTCGGGATAGCCTATGCATCCCCGCAGCTCCTTTTCAGGATAAGTGTGCAGTGTCACGAAAACCCCGGACTTCGCAGAGAACTCCGGCGGCACGTTCGCTGGCCGCTTCGGCCTCGCATTCCCGGACTTCACGTGGCTTTCTATCGCCTCCCTCGCAATCCTGACGAGAAGGGCGCCTTTCTTTGCGTCCATTAGAATAGAGTTAGCCGCCGGGATAAATTATGCTATCATCTTGTTGACCTGGTGGATGAACTTGTCGAGCTTGTCCTTTGGTATCCTCGCCCCGGCCGCCGCGGGGTGTCCGCCCCCGGAGCCTCCGACCGTCTCTGCCGCGGCCTCCATCACGACGTTGAGCTCCACTGGCGACTTCCTCTTCCTCACGGTGATGTCGACGTGGTTTTCCCGCTCCCAGATGTACATCCCCACGTCCGTATCCATCACGGTTGCCGCGAAAAGCGCCGCCGGGCCCCGGAAGCCGCACTGCGGGATGTTCGTGACCACGCCAAGCCTTCCCCTCTTCTCCGCGTGGCTCTTTATGTACGCATAGAGCTCGAACTCCTGGTTTACCGCCTGCTTTGCGGCGCTCACGAGCCCCGGGACGTCGGAGGGGTTCTTCCCGATGGACATGGTCTGCACTATCCTCCTCTTGGCGTCGTACGTCGAGAAGTCCTGCATCTTTATTCCCATTATGAGCGTCGAGACCTCAAAGTAGAGGGCCCTTCTGTCCCAGTTCACGATTCTGTCCTGCACGAAGGGCGTGTCGTCCTCGTAGTCGCCTATGGCGCCGTAGAGCGCTATCCATATCCTCTCCTTGGGTATGTCCTTCTGGTAGTGCCGGAAGATGAGCTCGGAGGCGCTCACGTTCAGCTTGTGGACGTGCTCTATCGCCGCGAGCGCGTCCTCGTCAGCCGTGGATGGTATCATGTGGTGGTCGAAGTACGTAATCTTCGAGGACTTCGACTTCTCCAGGAGTATCCTGGAGACCTCGGCCGCATCGCTCTTCGTGAGC
>JAZDJY010000090.1:0-6872 GCA_043803615.1 Candidatus Aenigmatarchaeota archaeon
CCGACGTGCTCCGGCTCTGTCGCCTCATCCCTGCGCATCGCAGGATCGGCCATCCTGAGCGTGTCCCACGCCTTCTTCTGCTTGGCCTTTACGGGCTCCTCCATGTCTTCGAGGTCCACGCCCACCTCAGCCTCGCCTCCTGGCAGCTCCTCACCGAGTCCTTCCTCGTCGCCGGGCTCTATCGGGAACGGCGATTCGCCTGCGGAACTTTCGGGCTCCTCCTTGGGGAATGTCATCTTCTTCCCGCCATCCTTTCCAGGGGCTGGCGGCGGGGACGGCATGGGCATGTCCTTTCCCTTTTCCTTCTTGAGCGTCTCCTTTATCGCGTCGTGGTCTGTGGGGCCGGTCTCGGCGGCCGGGGGCTTTGGGACTTCGTCTTTCTTGTGGCCTCCCAAAAGTCCCCTCTTCCTAAGTATGAGCACCAGGAGCACGACAAGGACCGCGGAAAGCGCCAGAAGAACGTACGTTAGCAGTTCCTTTGTCAGCTCAAACATGATTCTTATTTGATTGACCGTTTAAATAAATGAATCCAATAACATACGGGTGTCCTTGTGCTCGAAAAGCTGGAAGCGCTGGTGAAGCAGGCAAAGAAGGGAGCAGACGCCATAACTGCAAGGAAAGGCGTCGTGAGGATGATTTCACACTACGACGCGGACGGGATAGCAAGCGCGGCCATAATGGCAAAGGCGCTCCTGCGGGCCAACAAGAAATTCCACCTGACCATCGTAAAGCAGCTCACGGAAGAAGCCGTCGCCGGGCTTTCCGCCGAGGGCGCGGACTTCCTGCTCATCCTCGACATGGGGGCGGGCCAGCTGGAGTTGCTTGATAGCCGCCTCCCGGGAACGGACATAGTGATACTGGACCACCACCAGCGCGAGGGCGCCCCCGGCGAAAGGACGCTGCACGTGAATCCCATGGACTTCGGGATACAGGAGGACATATCGGGCTCTGGCGTCGCCTACCTCGTGGCAAGGGCGATGTCCCCGGGCAACAGGGACCTTGCCGGCATCGCCATCATAGGCGCCATAGGGGATTCCCAGGCCGGCTCCATAGGGGAGAAGTGGGGCCTTTTTGGCATAAATAGCGAGATACTCAAGGACGCTCTTGAGACGAGGAAGGTGAGGCTCTGGAAAGGACTTCGGCTCTGGGGCAGGTACACGAGGCCGCTTTACAAGGCGCTCGCATTCTCCATCGACCCGCTCATACCGGGCGTTTCCGGCTCGGAGTCCAGCGCCGTGCAGTTCCTTAACGAGCTTCACATCGAGCAGAAGAAGGGCAACGGGGACTGGAGGACGCTTTCCGATCTTTCCGAGGACGAGCAGAAGAGGCTGGCCTCCGGCATGATAGCGGAGCGGGTCAGGGCAGGCCATCCGAACGCCGAGTGGATATTCGGCGACGTCTACGAGCTCCTCGACAAGGGCATCGACTGCAAGGACGCAGGCGAATTTGCCACGCTCCTCAACGCCTGCGGCAAGATGGGAAAGGGATACGTCGGGGTGGAGCTGTGCCTCAACGTGCCCAGGGCGTTCCTGGAGTCGCGCTGGGTCATGGAGAAGTACAGGAAAGCCATCGGGACGGCCGTTCGGTGGCTCTCTGACCAGGTGGAGAAGGCAAATCCCAGGACCGTGCGCAAGAAGGATAACGGCTGGTACATGCTCACGGGTTCTATCGTGGGAGAGCACATCATTTCAAACGTCATGAGCATCGTTGAGAAGTCCGCAGGCGCAGGGAAACCCATCTTCGCCTTCGCCGACGCGCAGGACGGCGTCAAGGTCTCCGCGAGGGCATCCGACATCCTCGTGGGGAGGGGCCTCAACCTCAAGGCCGTCTGCACGTTTGCCGCAGGAAAGGTGGGCGGCAGGGGAGGCGGCCACAGCGGCGCCGCAGGGGCGACCATTCCCGCGGGCTCCGAGGAGGCTTTCATGGCCGCCGCAGAGGAATATATGTCGGGGGATGGGAGAACAAATAAAAGCGCGAACGGGGAAAAGAATATAAAACCTGACCCGCAAGCTAATCCAACAGGGGAGAATTTACATGGCACAACCGCAACAGCCGCAGAAAAGACAGCAGCAGTCGAATAAGGCTGCTGCCGAGAAGAAGTGGAAAGGCAAGGACTGGTTCAGCATAGAGGTCCCTGCCTGGCTAGGCAGCGGAAGGATTGCGGTGACGCCTGCAACCGATGTGAAGTCGGTTCCGGGGAGGATAGTCGAGGTCGCAGTCCCGGACGTCACGGGCGACCAGTCCAAGTATTACATAAGGATAGAGCTCAAGACGGGCGTGCCCAATGAAAACGGCGACGTCCCGACGACGTTCCATTCATACTACTGCCTGGGCGAGTACGTCATGAGGCTGGGAAGGAAGGGCCTCGGAAAGGTTGCGACGTACGTGAACTGCGAGACCAAGGACGGCTGGAAGCTGCAGGCAAGCGCCGTCTGCGTCCTCAACAGGCGTTCCAATTCCAACATAAAGACCAAGATCAACGTGCTCATGCAAGAGATGGTGAAGGCCAAGGCATCCGAGCTTTCCCACAGCGATTTCGTGAAGGCCGTCATGGCTGGCGTCGTGCAGATGAAGATAAAGAAGGCAGCGAGCAAGACGTACCCGGTGAGATTCGCCGAGATAACGAAGATAGAGACGCTTAAGGCAGGCTCCTAAGTCTAAGTTTTTTGATTCCAGCCGGGAACTCAGAACTTCCAATGGCCTTTTGCCGCCGCCGCTACTGCAATCCAGCACAGGCCGGCAAGAAGGAACAGCACGAGGGATGCGACGAGTGCCAGGTAGTAGGCCGGAGTCGTGACGCCGACGGTTGCTTCCAGGTTTCCCGTTATCCAGGATCCTGCGAGCATGAGGAGTGCGCCTGCAATCCACGCTAGCACGAGATTATGACTCATGATAAAGAATGTGCATCCGCTTTTTTAAAAGCGTTCACTTAAGCGCAAGCGCGGAGAGCTCCTTCTTGAACCCCTCGGCCTTTTTCTCAAGAATCGCCGCTGCCGCGCTGACTATGTACTCAGGCTCAAGGCCCGATACGGAATCGACGCTGAATATTATCCTCTTCTCGTCGGCCGCAAGCGTGACGTCCTTGGCCTCTTCCATGCACTTCCTGCACAGGTCGCATCTTGCGGGGTCGGTTATCGAAAGCTTTCCGCCCTTGTACTCGACTATGCCCTTCGGGCAGGCTCTTACGGCCTTCTGAAACTCAGCCTTGCTCCCGGCCTTTATCTCAGGATAGTACTGGAAGCTTGCCATCGCAGCATGATGCCTGGCGTTGTCGATGCCCAGGCCCAGCCTTGCGACGGCCGTAAACTTCACGCCCTGGTTTTCCAGGAGCTCTACGAGCGGGACCCTGGGGTCTGCGGGCGAAACGCTCTTGTCACTGGACTTCATGTCGCCGGCGGTGACGATGCACGGGCCGTGCTTTTCGAGAGCCAGCGTGACCTGGCACGACGGGCATCCCTTCCCCTCGCAGTCGCAGTCCTGCGTGAAAACGAACTTCTTGGGGTTGAACTTGAGGGGGACGAGGCCCAGCCTGTGCGCGAGTATCTCGTCGAACATGGCCGAGTTGTTCTCGTGGAAATCCGCCCACTGGACTGCGAGCGTGGGCACCTCGGTTATCATTATCCTGCGCAGGCTGTTGGCAAAAGCCGGGTCCGTGCCTTCGAGCAGGAACCTCAGAACCGGGCCCTTCCTTTCAAGGATCTTGACTTTCAACCATATCACCTGACTTTATTGCTGGCGTATTACTAGCAATAATTCGTTATCATATATATAAGTTTAATATAAAAGGCATTCACCTTTAAAAGTATTTACCCGAAAATACCTGAAAAGAGGCATAAACGCGGGGGTGTTCCGAGTCAGGTCAAAGGGGCACGGTTGAGGGCCGTGTGGCTTAGTGCCTTCGTGGGTTCAAATCCCACCTCCCGCATTGAAGCTTTTAGCGCATGCAAGCGCGCTAAAACCTTCAGGAAAAGTCCGCAAGTCTGCACGCGAGTTACGCCGCTTACCGCATCAAATATTAAACGTATTTAACAGTCCGGGCTCAATTAACCTTATGGACCTGCTGTATCCGGCATCGGTGCTCGTTTTCGTATGCATCCTCGCAATCCTCGTCTACAGGGACAGGAAGAACTTCAAGAGGGAATCCATCTTCCTGCTGCGCAGGATGACGTTTGGGAGGGGCACGCTCGTCTTCCTCGGCAAAAGGTTCCCGCGCTTCTGGAAGTTCCTGGGGTTCTTCTCGGTCCTCACCGGGTTCTTGGTCTCGATCCTGGGCGTCAACATGCTCATAGACACGCTCATATCCTCGATAGCGACGAAGTCTTCCACGCCAAGCCTCGCGCTGCTCCTCCCCTCGCCCACAGCCGAGCCCATATTCGGCTTCGGATTTCTCGCAGTCCCATTCTGGTACTGGATAATATGCATAGCGCTCCTTGCGCTCGTCCACGAGGGCCTGCACGGCATATACGCGGCAAGGGAGGGCGCAAAGATAAAGTCCCTGGGCTTTGGGATACTCGCGGTCATACCGCTTGCCTTCGTCGAGCCCGACGAGAAGCAGCTGGCAAAGAAAGGCGTCTGGCCGCAGCTTCGCGTGTTCTCGGCCGGCTCCTTTGCCAACTTCCTACTCGCGGCACTGTCGGTCTTCATCATGGTGCTCATGGTACAGTCAGTCTACGTGCCCGCAGGAGTCGACTTCCAGACCTATCCGTCCTCGGCAATAAGCGTCGCGTCCATAGTGTCGCTTGACGGCACGCCTGTGAGCGGCCAGGATTCCTTCATCGCAGCCATTGCGGGCTTCGGCGAGAACGACACGATAGAGATAATGACTTCGAACGGGACATTCTACCTGAAGAACAAACTGCTCGGGGAGCAGTTATCAGCTGGGGCAAAGGAGAATATACTGGCCTTCAAGGACTATCCTGCCGCAAGGGCTGGCCTCGAAGGCACGATAAAGTTTGTCAACGGACGAGAGATAAAGGATCCCGCGGACCTTTCGGCGGCTCTCGAGGATGCGGGCGCCGGGGCCGCGATAGAAGTCCAGGTGCAAAACGGGGACGCGCTCCAAAACTTCACGCTCGTCACGTCTGAGTTGCCCGCGGGCACAGCGTTCTCACCGGACACGGGGCTCATATTCTTCGCGTCCCTTGAGCAGACGGCCCCGGGAAGCATAGACTTCTACATAGGAGCAGGCGAATTCCTCTACGGCATGTCCGGTGGCAACATGACCGCAAGCTACAGCTACCTGACGGCAAAGCAGAACCTGTGGGCATGGGTCGGAGAGAACTATCCTGCCCTCGGCGAGAGGGCATCGGCGAGGGCTCTTGCGCTTCAGGAGCAGCTCGATGCAAAGCAGGAGCCGGGATTCATAGGCATCCTCGGCGTCCTGACGCATAGCGCGCTTGCCCCGGGCCTTACGGCATTCGCAGGCGTCTTCATATTCATCGAAGGGTTCCTCGCCTTCCTCTTCATCATAAACCTCGGGGTCGGCATAGTGAACCTGCTTCCTCTGAAGCCCCTGGACGGCGGCAAGATGTGGGACATAGTCCTGCGCAGGTACATCCCCAAGAGGGCAGGCCTCGTGATGAAGATCCTGGCCTACTTCATCCTCGCACTGCTCCTCGCAAACTTCATACCATTCGGGATGCTCCTTTCCTGATGCGGAATCGCACCACGCATGGACGCATCCTTTTCCGGTGAAATAAAAGAAGTAGCAACGTTTTTGTCAAGCAGCCGCGCTTACATGTCCTTGATGTGCTTTGAGACGAACTGCCTTATCTGGGGATCGTCAGGTATTGCGATGTTCCTCTTGAACCTCTTGCTCCCGTCAGGGAGATAGAAGCCCCTCGAAAGGGAAATGAACTCGTTGTTCCCTTCCTCGGTAACCGCCTTCTTCCTTGCGATCTCCAGGAAGTTGTTCTTGCCGAACTTGACTTCCTCGGCCTTCACAGTCTGGAATTCTACCATTGTATGACCTCCGTTGTTATGTTGTAATCTGGAGTTGGTTAGTAGATATATAAGCTTGCTGGTTTTACTCACCTCCCGGGAATCCAACAGTTTTATTCCTTACCCCGTAATGTGTAATATGACTCCTGTGGCCGCCGGAGACGTCGTGAAGAAGGTCTTGGAAGCCTCCGGCTTCTCTACACTGAATCCCGTGCAGGAGGCGGCGCTTTCTGCCGGCCTCTTATCTGGGAAGAACATGGTCCTTGCGGCCGCGACAGCGTCGGGCAAGACGCTTGTCGCCGAGATGGCGATGCTCAATTGTCTTGGCAAGGGAAAGAAGACGCTCTACATCGTCCCGCTCAAGGCGCTCGCCTCCGAGAAGTACGCAGAGTTCAAGGAAAAATACGGGAAGATGGGCGTGAAGGTTGCGCTCTCGGTGGGGGACAAGGACTCTTCAGACTCATGGCTTGCCGGCTACGACGTGATAATAGTCACCTCCGAGAAGCTCGACTCCATCATCAGGCACGGCGCGGACTGGCTCGTCTCCGTGGGTCTCGTCGTCGCAGACGAGATACATCTCATAGACTCGCCAAACAGGGGGCCGACGCTCGAAGTCACGCTGACAAGGCTCATGCAGCTCATAGACCCGCAGGTGCTCGCGCTTTCGGCCACCATCAGGAACTATAAAGACCTCGCCGGATGGCTTTCTGCGGTGGCCGTGAAATCGGACTATAGACCCGTGAAGCTCTATTGCGGCGTCTTCAACGGAAACGAAGTATCGTGGCACCCGAAGAAGGAAAAGCTCACGCTACCCGGCGACCTGCCGCCGGTCTTTGAGATAGCGCGGGACACCGTCAGGAAGGGCAAGCAGGCGCTCGTCTTCGTCTCCGCGAGGAAGAGCGCGGAGTCGCTTGCCGAGAAAATCGGCGATG
>JAZDJY010000091.1:0-2252 GCA_043803615.1 Candidatus Aenigmatarchaeota archaeon
ACCACGGCCTTCATCTCGCTGACAGGCACGCTGCTTGCGACGGAAAGCTGGTACTTCATCAGCGCGCTTATGAGCGCGGAGCCTGAAAGCAGCAGCACTCCGAGCACGCAGTTCACCAGGTTGAAAAAATATGCCGAGGAAAAAAGGTTCGTCGCAAAAGAGACAAGGACCAAGGCGAATATGCCGTACGTGGCGAATATGAAGGCCGAGGCCGCGGCATAGACCAGCTTCCTTGTCCCCTTGTCCCTTCTCGACGACCAGAACATCCTAGAGCTTATGTAGAACGCGTAGCCGAGGACGGCAAGGCTTGAGGCCATCAACAGCGTTTCTATCATGATAATGAATTGGCGCGGCCGCTAAAATATGGTATTCTTTCTACGAGGCCTGCTGGCCGAGCTCCTGCTTCACAACCCGCGGAACTCCAGTTTATCCCCGCTTGCGGTTTTTCCAAGTCTTGCCGCGCCGGCCGGAAGTTCGAGCACCCACATGGCAGGTGCGGAGGGCACGTACACCTTCCACGTGCGGAGGCGAAGGCCCACCGGCGGGACGTTTCGAAAAACGTCCGTGACCTTCCTGTCCGGCCCTATGAAGACTATGTCTATCGGGAAGCGCATGAAGGGCATCCAGATGGAATGGAAATCCGCGCCCTCGGAAGAGAAGTCCATCAAGAGGCCGCAGCCTTTCCGAAGTTCCTTTCGAAACATGAGTCCCAGGCCCTTCTTCCACAGGCTTCCCGCTACCTCGGTGTTCCTGCAGACGACCGTCCTCTTCGAGGCGTTGAAAATTTCCATTCCTAACTATTGCGGACGATGAAATATAACCTAATCGCCAGTGGAGTCGGCTATGGTTTCCTGTTCCCACTTGTCCTCACTCGCAACGGGCCCGGAGAGCTGCCTCTGCACGTCCTTTGCTATGTTCGGCCCGAGTATGTTTGCAAGCGACGTGAGTGGGGCGCCCCTGAGGCTCTCAAGCGTCCTGTAGCCGTTGTTATAGAGAGAGCGCGCCCTGACGCGGCCTATCCCCTTCAGCTTTACGAGCGGCAGCAGCTCCGCCTTTATCCCATACTTCACCCGTATCCTTGCCCTCCTGACGGCTGCCATCATGTCGCGCATGCCAAGGAGCAGGCACAGCTCCTGCATTGAGTAGAAAAGCCAGTCCGATATCTCTATCCTTGCGCGAAGCTCCCCCGGCGTCACGCCGAAGTCTTCGAGGATGCTGTCCTCCCCCTTTTCTTCAATCCACTCGGAAAGCAGCCGGGCAAGCTTGAGAGCGCGCATGAAGTCCTCGTAGTCCAGCTCCCACTCCGTGGGAATCCTCCCAACGAGGTGGCCGTTGTACTGGACCATGAAAGACGAGAGCGTCTCCCCATTCTCGCCGCCCTTGCCGGCATCGACGTCCTTCTTCCTGAGGGAAAGGCCCGGCTTCATCTCCAGGCACCCGGAGAGCACGTGCATGACGGAAAGCTCGCTTTCCTTTCCCTCCTCCTTCATCTTCGAAAGGCCCTTTATCATGTGGTTTGCGCTGAGCGGGTCTATGTAGAGCTCGGCGACCCTCTTCCCAATCTTAGTCGCCCGCAGCTCCTCCTTTTCACCGCAGGAAAGCGCAGATGCCCTGACGAAGCCGCCGAGCGCATCCGAATCCTTTTCCTTCCCGAGCGCATCCTCGACGAAGCCGAACCTCCGTAGCGTCCCCAGCACGCTGTCGACCACCCTCTCCAGGGCCGTCATGTCCTTGTACTGGTGGGCGTAGAAGGTCTTCCCGAAGAACTCAAGGAGCGACTCCTTTGTGGAAACGCCTCCGGTCGCGATGAGCGACAGCACGTGCGTGCGAAGGACCGGCTCCATACCAAGCTTGCTCACGATGTCCTCGGGCTCGCCCGTTATGTACATGTTCCAGAGCTTCTTTGCCTCCATCTCCGTCCCCGCAATCAGGATGGCCTCGCCTTCCGTGTCGTACTGCGGCCTTCCCGCCCTTCCCATCATCTGCTGTATCTCAAGGACCGGTATGTAGTCCATGCCCCTGAACGATTCGAAGCGCCTCATGTCCTTGACGATGACCCTGTATGCCGGCAGGTTCACCCCCGCAGCCAATGTAGGGGTCGCGCATATCACCTTGATGAGGCCTTTCCGAAACGCGTCCTCGATGAGCTTCCTCTGTCCTGCGACGAGGCCTGCATGGTGGAAGGTAGCGCCCTTCTGCAGGCATTCGCCAAGCTTCCTGCACTGGGCCGTCGGGTGGTCCAGGACGTTTGA
>JAZDJY010000092.1:0-7708 GCA_043803615.1 Candidatus Aenigmatarchaeota archaeon
CTTGTCAAGCGATATGTAAACCATTATGCCTCCGACGAGTGCGAGCAGGAACGACACGAACCATGGCGTCAGGAACGGCATCAGGAACAGGAATCCGATGACGCCTCCGACGGGCTCCGCGAGGCCCGACATGAACGAATAGATGAAGGCCTTCCTCTTGTTTCCCGTGGCGTAGAATATGGGAACGGAAACCGAGATGCCCTCGGGGATGTTGTGGATTGCTATGGCAAGCGCAATCACGATGCCAAGCCTTATGTCAGTGAAGGCCGAGGCGAACGTTGCGAGCCCCTCCGGGAAGTTGTGTATGCCTATCGCAAGCGCGGTGAAGAGCCCTATGCTCATCAGGTGCGACTTCGATCTGCGCCGGATGCGCCCGATGTTCTTCATGTGGGTGTGAGGGTTCTGGGTCTCGGGTATCGCAAAGTCGATGAGCCCTATCATTATCATCCCGAGGAAGAAGCCCGTGATGGCCCACCAGTGGCCGATGGATATCGCGGCATTCTGCAGGAGCTCGACGAACGACACGTAAATCATCACGCCCCCGGAGAAGCCCATGAAGAATGACAGGTATATGAGCTTGGGCCTCTTGATGAAATAGGCTATGGCCGCCCCTATGCCTGTCGACAGACCGGCGATGGTCGTCAGCAGCAGGGCGAAGAGGACGTTGCCGAAGATGATTGCTTCTGCCATGTCATAATATTTGCGCACGGCAGGCTATTAATTTTCGAGAAAGGAAAGATGCTGGATTTAAGTTCCCACTCTCATGCTCTGCGCGATGCCCTTTAGCATGGCGACTGCCGAGAGGCCTGCAAGCTGCGAGGTCCTGGGATTCTCGCTTGAGACCGCGTTCTCGGTCCGGAAGAGCATCTTCCCAAAGGGTCCCTCTGCCTCCACCTCGTGGATGTTCTCCTTGATGAAGGGGTCTGCCAATATCTTCACTCTTGTCTTCTCCGGACCGATGCCCGCAAGCGAAAGCGACATGGCCACGTTTATGTTGACCGGGAAGAGTTCGGCCGCCTCGGCCGCGGTCCCCTCGAAGATGACGGTCGGCTTCTTTATGCTCCTGAGCGCTATGTCCTTCTCGGCTATCCACGGGACGCCCTCGAAGGCGAGCGGGTTCTTCCTCGTCGTGAGCGTCACCTTCTCGGCGCTCCCGGCAACGGCCCTTATGCCGTCGAGGCCGGCTATCGCACCCGACGGTATGTAAATCCTCTTCCCGCCCTCTTCTGCGGCCTTCCTGATGGAATTGAGGAGATTTGGGTCGGCAAGCGCCCCGACGCTCATTATCATGATGTCCGATTTGGAAAGGATGGTCTGAGCATGCTCCCGGACGCACTCCTGGGAGGCGGCCTCGATTACAAGTGACGCCCCCTTCATGGCGGAGACAGAAGAGACAACAGAAGGCTTCGATTTAAGCTTCCCGGAAAGTTCGGTTGCTTTTGATCCGTCCTCGTCCATGAGGAACGAGAGCGCAAAATCCTCGTCCATGTCAATCGCCTTTGCGATGAGCGTGCCTATGGAGCCGCAGCCTATGATGCCGACCTTGAGCGGTGCCATGCTAGAGAATTGGGAACGGGATTTTTAAGCGTGCCTACTGGCTCTTGTCCTTGCCTATGGACAACGGATGGTACTTCGTCTCGTTGAGCGTGTAGCCGCGCTCGTCGCCTATGAGGATTATCTCAGGCCTCACTGTTGCGTGGATGCCAACGGCATTTATGTCCGGATGGTCCAGCATCCCTCTTTCAATGGCCACGAGTTTGCCGGGGTCAGAGAACCCTTTGAATGTCAGGCTCATCAAGGAAAGATCCTTTGGGTAGCCCTTCGCGGACTTGTGTATTTCCCTTGCCTTTATGTTCGCTTGCATGTTAAAACTGTCCATGAAAAGCTCGTGCATGTACTTCCTCACCGTCTGCTCGCTTCCCTTCGCCACCTCGACTGGAATGGGGAGGGCTTCGGAGCCTATGGACGGCACACTCTTTTCCGACATGTTGAGGCAGGCCCTGTCGTGTATGCTCATCGGAACGAGGAATGGTATGGCGTAGTAGCCCATCTTCTTGATGTCTTCCAGCGTGGTCGTTTCGTACATCTTCGGGTCGGAGCCGACGAGGATTACCCGCGAATCCGTGTAGGCGTCGGCGCCGTTGACGTAAAGGTACCTGTGGTCGACACTTGTGTTAGGTCTTTCTTTCGGCAATATCTTCGCTCTCATATCTCTTGCCGTTATCCTCTCAATCTTCACGTCGGGGTACATGCTCTTTATCTTTTTGTAAACCTTGTCGTTGTCGCAGAAGAGTTTTATGTTTTCCCTCTCGTCGAGGCGCCTGTAGGCTACCTCGGAAAGCGCAAGCTCTGAAGCCTTCGATGGCCCAAAAACCATGTCGCCGCAGCTGTCTATGTGTTCTTCGATGTAATTGGCCACGCCCTTCGCGGCATTATACAATTCCTGGGTCAGAATCTTCATACACTTCATATGGAGCGCACGTTTTTAAAGGTTTGCACTACTTAGTAGTGAAAATATGGCATAAAGCGTAATGTTAATAAGAATTGGGTTCATTCCTTCTTATGATTCCGCAGGACTTGGCGAGGCTTTTCCGCAGGCAGCAGTACAGGATGGCGGGGAGCCATTCCGCCGTGAAGATATGCGAGTGGACGAAGAAGTCGCTGCGGGGCCAGGGCGCCTGCTACAAGCAGAAGTTCTACGGAGTGCAGAGCCACCGGTGCCTGCAGATGACGCCAAGCGTCGCATGGTGTCCCAACAGGTGCGTCTACTGCTGGAGGGCCGTGGAGAGGACACTGAAGAGTCCGGAAAGGGGAGAGAAAGTGGATGACCCCGGCCTCATCATAGACGAGTGCATAGCCCAGCAGAGGCTCCTTCTCTCAGGATTCAATGGCCTGGACAGTGTGGACAAGAAGAAATGGAAGGAGGCGCAGAATCCTAACCAGGCCGCGATATCGCTTGCCGGGGAGCCCACGGCCTATCCCATGATATCAGGGCTCGTGGAGGAGTTCGGAAGGAGGCGCTTCACGACGTTCCTCGTCACGAACGGCCAGTACCCCGGGAGACTCGAAGGCATGTCGGAGCCCACGAACCTGTACATATCGCTCGACGCTCCCGACAAAGAGACCTACAGGAAGGTCGACTGCCCGTCGCTTCCCGACTTCTGGGAGCGCCTCAATGAAAGCCTGCAGCTCATGAACTCGTTTTCCTGCAGGAAGGTCCTAAGGCTGACGCTTGCAAAGGGGCTGAACATGGAGAATGCGGAAGGCTACGCAAGGCTCATAGAGAAGGCAAGCCCGGATTTCATAGAATGCAAGGGCTACATGTGGGTGGGCTATAGCAGGGAGCGCCTCAGGAAGGAGAACATGCCCCTGCACCACGAGGTGAAGGAATTCTCGGAGAAGCTTTCGGAGCTCACCGGCTACCCCGTAAGGGACGAGCAGAAGGAGAGCAGGGTCGTGCTGCTCGGAAAATGAGGGGAACCTGCCAACTGTGCCAGAGCCCTGCTAAAGCCTTGCCATGAGGTTTTCTGAAGTTATCTTGAGCACGTTCTTGTCGGTGGACAGGTCTATGCGGTAGCCGAACTTGCTGAAAACGTCGCCGGGTATCACGAGGACTCCCCTGCCGTCTCCTCCGTTGAGGCCTTGGAGGGATTTTATGCCGTACCTGCCCATCGTCTCGTACGAGGGGGCGTTGCAGGTGTAGTGGACGACGCTTCCGTCGCTTAAAATGCCGGTGTGCTCATACTGGTGAGGTACCTGGGCCCTTGTCAACATAAGATTGCTATATCCAGACTATTTATAAGTTTAACTACTTAGTGATGGTCAAAATACTATTCTGTGACCGTCTTCTTGCCTTTCTCCTGGGGAACGACGTTAATCTTTCCGCCCGGGAAGCTCTTTTGCAGCTCCTTTCCGCCGAAGTACTCGTGCAGGAACACGGCGAGGGCCGCGACCTCCGAGTGGGGCTGGCTGCCAACGGCCACGTTGTGGCCCACGATGTGGTAGACCTCTGAGGGGACCTTCTCCCCTCCGATGATGAGCAGCACGTCCTTTGCCTTCCTTATAGCTGGCATCTTCCGGGCAAGGGGCATGCCGTACATGGTGAGGTGGACGGTTTCGCCCTTGAAGCCCTTTATCACGCCCCTCCAGCTCTTCTCGTAGGAAATCGAAAAGGGGCCGCCCCAGTGTGCGGAAATCTTCCTCACGGAGTCTTCCATGTCGGAGTCGTGCTCGCCCGTGTAGAGGAGCTTTCCTGCGCCAAGCGCCCTTGCGGTGAGCGCGCAGTGGGTGGCAATCCTTGGGTCCCTGCCCGCGCGGTGCCCTATGCGCAGAACTGTTATCATCCTATATCCCCAGAAGGAGCATGCCAGCGAAAAGGCCAAGGAACAGGGCGATTGCCGTCTCGTGCAGCCTTCTGCCTCCCTTGACGAGGGGCATCATCTGGTCAACGAGGACGAATAGCATCGCGCCCGCCGAGAACGAAAGCCCGGTGCAGACTATGACGCCGATGGCACCGTTGAGGACGGCAAAGGCCGGCAGCGCCGCGACTATCACCATGGCAACCGAGAGGAGTATGACGAAGAGCTTCTTCCTTACGTCCATCCCGGTCTGTGAAAGCTGCGCGTCTATCGCGATGCCTCTTGGGATGCCCTGGAGGATGATTGCGGCCACCGCGGCGACACCAAGCGCAAGCGAGGATGCCATAGAGCTGCCTATGAACAGCCCTGCCGGGATGCCGTAAAGTATTATCCCCGCGACGACGAGGGAACCCGTCCTCAGTATGGAATACAGCCTGTCCTCGTACTTCTCGTCAAGATACGTATGGGGGAAGAGCGTCCCGGTTATCATCAGCACGAGGCCGCCGAGGATGAACCCAAGGGAGGAATACCAGACCCCTCCGAGCTCCGCGGCCTTGGGGAGCATGCCTAGCATCGCGACTGAAAGCAGTATGCCCGTTGATGCGGAGAGCCCGAACTGGACGAACCTCTTCTCTATCTTGAGCCGGCTCCCTAGGACAGGACCAAGAAACGCTGAGCTCCCTGCCGCGCAGGACAGGGCAACTACGGCCGCAAAATCCATGGATTCACTCAATAATATTATGGCGGCCCGGCCATATTAAGGTTTCCCGGAGCTACTTTTCGGTGTCTTCCTCTTCCATTTCGCCGGAGATGAGAATGTTTGTGCCAAAGAACAGCCGCTCGAGCATCTGCGATATGAAAAAGAGCCTCGAATGCTTTATCGGGTCGGGGTTGTCGTGCAGCGAGCAGTACATCTGTATCCTGAGGAGCGCGTTCCTGATCTCCTTCTTCTGCGGCTTCCCAAGCTTTGAAAAGCCCTTCTGGAGGCCGTCGAGTAGGTAGGGGACTCCTTCCGGGTCCTCGATGCAGTCCCAGAGGTTAGAAGCAAACGCCGGGCTTATCTTCTTCTTTTCCGCCCAGTCCTTGACTGGAAGCCCTCTTACGCCCGTAAGGATGCCGACGTTCATGGAACCACTAAAACCTGGATTTAATGTAACTCTTTAGCGTGTGGCTTAAAAATAGTATCGGGCTATGACACCTCGCGGAAGGCGCCCATGATCTTGGCGTACCTAAGAACGCTGCCCTGCCTGCCCGCAAAGGAGAAAAAACCGTCCTTTAAGACCATTTCGTTGACCTTGTCCTCCTTCATGCCGGGCTGCTTTACGAGGAGCATTCCCGTTGGCTTCACGACCCTGCAGGCCTCGGAGAGGAGCCCTTTCACGCGCTTCTTCCCTTTGAGGACGTCGTAGAAAATCACGAAATCGACGGATGACCCGTCTATCCCTGTCTCGAGGTCCGAATAGATGGTGTCCACGTTAGAAAGTCCCAGGGACTTCGATTTCTTCTCTATCATGGCGAGGGACGTTGGATGGATGTCCACCGCGTGGACCGTCCCCTTCCCGCCGACCACCCTTGCCGCGGCTATCGTGTACACGCCTGCACCGGACTCAAAGTCGAGGACCCTGCATCCTTCCCTGAGCCCAAGCTCCCGCAGCTCCTTTTCGGCGCTCCTCACCCGGAAGCCCCTATGGGCCAAGCCGCCCTTCATCCTCACGAGAACGTGGGGGGCCCTCTTTTCATTGTCTATGTCCTTTTTCCATGGCCAAGCCGTCCGGACCACCCTGTCTTTCTATTCCCCCGCCGGCTTTTATTGGTTTGTTGAAGACAGGCTTTTTAACCGCTCCTGCACAATTAATATTATGATTGAGACCGTCCAGGAATTCGCGCTCATGGCACTCAAGCTTGTCATCGCTCTTGGCCTCGGGGGCCTTGTGGGCCTTGAGAGGCAGATGGACAGGAAGCCCGCGGGCCTGCGGACCCACATGCTCGTCTCCCTCGGGGCGTGCCTCTTCACCGTCGTTTCCATCCAGGGATTTGGCATGGACCCGGCAAGGGTTGCCGCCGGCAGAGTGACAGGCATAGGATTCCTCGGCGCCGGCGCCATAATGAGCTCGGGCCACCACGTGAGGGGCATCACGACCGCGGCAACTCTCTGGGTCACGGCGGCAATCGGCCTTGCGGTGGGAGTGGACATGTACATAACGGCGGTGCTTACGAGCGTGCTCGTCTTTGCCGTGCTCAAGATGTGGAAACTCGAAGAAGGCATTGGCTGACAGGAAGGTGCCGTATATGAAGGCTCTTTATTTTCACGATTCCTACCTGCGGGAATTTGAAGCAAAAGTAGAGTCTGTGAGCGAGGGAAAGTACGCCATCCTTGACGCAACATGCTTTTATCCGAATTCCGGCGGGCAGCCGCACGACACCGGCACACTGACAAGGACATCCGACGGGGCGGCCTTCAGGGTAGTATTCGTCGCAAAGACCGCGGGCGGGATAAGCCACGAGGTGCAGAGCCCGGAGGGAAAGACGCTTTCTCCCGGCGACGCCGTGAAGGGCAAGATAGACTGGGAGAGGAGGCACAAGCTCATGGCCTCCCACACCGCGGCCCACATAATAAGCGCAATCATCCACGAAAGGACCGGGGCGCTGATAACGGGGAACCAACTGGACCTCGACAAGTGCAGGATTGACTTCTCGCTTGAGGACTACGACCCCTCGCTCATGGCAGACATCGTAAAGGAGGCAGGCAGGAGGGCAGGGACGGGCGCCCAAGTGAAGGTCTCTTTCATCACGAGGGATGAGGCGGAGAAGGTGGAAGGGCTCTCAAAGCTTGCCAAAGGCCTGCCGCCCGGGATAACCGAGGTCCGGATAGTGGATATAGAAGGAATCGACAGGCAGGCCGACGGCGGCACCCACGTCAGGAACACCTCAGAAATCGGAGGCATAAAGTTCCTCCGGACCGAGAACAAGGGCAAAAACAACAGGCGGCTGTACTTCTCCGTTGGCTGACAGGCATAACATCACGTTTTTAATACCCACGGACAATTTCTAATTGTATGTCAGTGCAGCTGGCGGACGAGATGAACAGGAACGTGACCCTGATACATCCCGACAAGTCCGTGAAATACGCCGGACAGATTCTGAAAGCCGTGGGGATAGGGTGCCTTGTTGTGGTCGATGAGAGTGGCCCTGTAGGCATCCTCACCGAGAGGGACATAGTCCAGAAGGTCGTTGCAGACGGACGCAGGCCGGAGGAGACGAAGGTCCGCGACATAATGACCAGGGACCTCATAATGCTGAAGAAGGACAACACCGTGGAGGAGGCCATGGACATCATGGAAAGGAACAAC
>JAZDJY010000093.1:0-4729 GCA_043803615.1 Candidatus Aenigmatarchaeota archaeon
CCTCTCACGGAAGCCGGCGTCAGAGCTTCCCCTATCTTTCATCCCATCGAGGAAGCTTGCGTTGAATATGGCCCGCGAGCCCTCAAGAGACTTGCGAAACAGCGCGTCGTTTTGCAGCGCTTTTTCCACCTGCTTCCTTTCCATCACCGTCACGTCGTACCTGCTGCCTTTGAGGTCTTCGGAAAGCTTCAGTCCGCCCTTCGGGAGGCCGTCCGTGACGACGAGCACGTCCACGTCCGAGCCCTCCACCTGTTCACCCCTCGCATGGGAGCCGTAGAGGAGGACGCTCACGACGTGCTGCATGCTTCCAGAGAGCGCAGGCATGATGTCGGCCTCGGGATTTTGCGGCCTCCTGAGCAGCCTGATCTCCACCTCTCCGCCTATCCAGGATGCTGGCAGGTACACCCCGCCAGAGTTCCCATACTTCTTCACGGCCTTCGTCAGCGTCTTTTGCGCGTCCATTTGCATGTATATACGTTGTATATACAATTTATAAATCCATGCCAGAACTAAGCCTCAGGGATACACCCTGCTTATCGTGCGCGGGAAAGCGATGCAGTCCCTTATGTGGTCGACGCTGCATATCCACTGCGTGAGGCGCTCCACGCCCATCCCGAAGCCCGCGTGAGGAAAGGTGCCGAACTTCCTTATGTCCATGTACCAGCCGTAGTTTGCGGGGTCCGCTCCCTCCTCCCTGAGCTTCGCAAGTATCTTTGCCGGGTCCGACTCCCTTGCCGAGCCTCCTATTATCTCGCCGCCGGATTCACCCGGCGCTATGAGGTCTGCGTTGAGCACGGTCTTTGGGTCATCCGGGTTCTGCAGCATGTAGAACGGCCTCATGTCCTTGGGCCAGTTCGTTATGAAGAACGGCTTTTTGAACTCCTCCGAAAGCGACCGTATCTGCAGGTCGGTTATGTCGTCCCCGGCCTTCATCTTCATCCCCTTCTTGTTTAGGAGCGCGATGGTGTCCTTGTAGGTTATCCTCTTGAACGGGGGCTTCACGGCCGAAAGCATGCCGATGTCCGCGCCCAGGTCCTGCAGTTCCTTTTTGTTCTTCTCCAGGCACTCGGAGACTATGTGGGACACGAGCTCCTCCTGAAGCTTCAGGGAATCCTCGTGGCTGAACCAGGCCATCTCGGCCTCGGCGTGCCAGTACTCGGCAAGATGGTGTTTCGTCCTGCTCTTCTCGGCGCGGAAGCTCGGCGCTATGCAGTAGATCTTTTCAAGGGATGCGGCCAGCGCCTCGGCATGGAGCTGCCAGGACTGCGTAAGGTAGGCTTTTTCGCCGAAGTACTTCATCTCAAAGAGCGTGGAGCCCCCCTCGCATGCCATCTTCGTAATGGAGGGCGACTGTATCTCGTAGAAGCCTTTTTCCCTGAAGTAGCCGTGTATCGCGCCAAGAATCGTCGACCTGACCTTGAACGTCTTCAGGAGCTTCTGGCTCCTCACCCACAGGTGCCTGTTGTCGAGGAGCAGTTCCGGGCTCTGCTGCTCCTTTATCGGGAAGTCCTCGGCAAAGCCTATGACGCAGAATCCCATCACCTGCACCTCGTAGCCTCCCGGAGCCCTCTCGTCCTTCTTCACTAAACCCGTTAGCTCGACAGAGGATTCGATGAGCGCCTTCTGCGCATCGGCAAAGCCCTTCACACCGTCCTTTACCACGCACTGCACGATGCCGGTCGAGTCCCGGAGCACCACGAACGATATGTCCTTGCCCGACCTCGTCCTGTATATCCAGCCCTTGAGATGCACGGGCTTTCCTTCCTTCTTCCCGATGTCGCCTATCATCGTCCTTTCGCTCTTCATAGTCATAACTTCCTTTCGTGATAAATAAATCTTCGGCGGTCACTCCCTGTCCCATGCCCTGATGGCGCGAAGGACCGCTGAGGTTGCCATGTGCAGGCCCTCCACCGTGCAGCTCTCGTCAATCCTGTGGGCCTCGCTTTCCTCTCCCGGGCCCATCATGAAGGTGCCTATGCCTCCTTCGTTATAGAGTATGCTCCCGTCAACCCTCCCCAGGACGAAGCCGGGCTTTGGAACCATCCCGGAATCCCTCGCGGCTTCGCTACAGAGTTTCAGGAAGCCCCTGTCGGGGAAGACATAGCCTTTGCCGCTTCCGGCAGACTCGACAATCGAAAACTTCCTGCTCTTGCCAAGCGCCTTTGCCACGGCATCCTTCACCTTTGGAAGGAACGCTCCCGGCTCCTCGCCTGGAAGGCTGCGCCTGTCTATCGTAACCATGCACTTGCCCGGCACTACGTTTCCGCCTTCCTTTGCATAGACCTCGGTCACCATGATGCCGTCTTTTATAGTCTTTCCAATCATCCCAATCTTTGTGCTCTTCACTGGAAGCTTGCGTATGGCCGCGATGACGGAAGGGATGCCGTATATCGGATTCTTCGCAGGAGGAGTCGTGGAGCTGTGGCCCCTTTCCCCTTTTATCTCAAGCGCGTAGCGCATGTCGCCCCTGCAGCCGATGATTATCCCAAGCTTCCGCCCTTCGACCGAGGCCTCGAGTATCAGGCCCTTGTCTATCCCCCTGAGATGCGGCAGCACCCGGTGCACGCCGTTCTTCTCGAGCGGGTAGCCCTCCTCGTAGGCCGTGAAGGCGAGAACCACTCTCTTCTGCAGCGGCTCCTCTTTGAGGACGCGCGCAATCTCAAGCATCGCCGCAATCCCGGCCTTGCAGTCGGAAGCCCCGCGGCCGTAAATCTTTCCGCCGCGCTCCACGCCTGCGAACGGGTCAAACATCCAGCCCTCGCCGGGCTCCACCGTGTCCATGTGCGCATTGAGCAGGAACCCGGGACCTTTGCCAATCTCAGCCACGACGTTTCCGTCGGAGTCTGAGTGGAAGGAAACGTCAAGCTTTCGCAGCCTTCCCTGCACGAAAGCGGACACACCGAGGGAGTCCTTGAAGCTAGGTATCCGTATCAGTTCGCGCAGGTCCGATGCGAGCCTTTCCACGTCAGCCAATGTCCTTCACCATTATCAGTTCATCGTAGTACTTCCCGCGGAGCTTGCACCCGCGCGGTATACTTCCTGCTTGCCTGTAGCCGCATTTCGCGTAGAGCTTCCGTGCAATGACGTTTGCGCCGCAGACCCAGAACGACATGACCTCGCCTTCCAGCCTCTCCACGGCAAGCCTCTCGAGCGTCATCATGAGCCGGTACCCTATACCCTTCCCCTTTCCGGAATTGAGCCCTATAGCAAGATCGCACTTGTGCGAGCTTACCGGGTGCATGCCCTTCCATACGGACCCCATGCCGGAGATTTTTCCGTCCGTCTCTACGACCACAGTCACCTTGTTCCCTTCCCTGTTTCCCCCCAGTTCCTTCAACAGCCATTCCTTTTCCTGTGCAAGCGTCACCTCTGTGTCAAGGCTTATGTACGCCTTCCCGTCTATGAGCGTGTTTATGTGCCTGAGGCATCCCCTGAGGTCGCTGCTCTTCAGCGCCCTGAAGGTCACCTTCTTCCCGCCGGCCTCGAACTCCTCGAAGACCTCGCCCTCCGAAAACTTCATCCCTTCCCCTCCCGAAATGTAAGGTCCTCCACCGGCAGCTTGTTCTTCTTCCTGTAGGCCTCGTACTCGTCCGCGTACGTCGTCGTCAGCGCGTCTTTCATGTCGAGGCCAAGCTTCCTTGCAGCCTTCTCTATTTCCTCAGGCTCCCCTTCTATCTCTATGAAGTTTCCTATGAGCGGAAGCTCGTCGAGGAAGACTTCGATCTTGCCAAGCACCCAGACCTGCTGCTTCTTCTCGTATATCCAGTCCTTTTCGTAGCCCAGCCTCTCCAGGAGCTTTTTCCCTGCATCGAAGCTTTCTATCATGACGACGGTCTCCTCGCGGGTCTTGAAGCCCATGCGCCCGGACTTTGCCTTCCTCTTGTGGGTGATGTCGGCCTCGCCTGCGTAGGAGCGCAGGCGCAGGAGCTCTTTTTTCTTTTCGAGTTCCCCGTTGCGGTCGTACTTGATGTTCATCTCAAAGCCGGTCTTCACGAACTTTGCCCCCGCCTTGCGCAGCCTTTCTGAGAACTCCGCCGCGCTCCCCATCCGAAACTTCACCTCGGTCTCTATGCCGCCCTTGGTTGACATGTCCGCATCTCCCCTTGAATCATTTCCCCTTCCGCAAATAAATAACGGCGGCAAGGATGAGCGCAATCCACGCGATGGCCGAAAGCACCCACCACACGGCGTCCATCCCCCTCTCCTCCGGCTGCGATGGCTGCGCTTGCCCGGAAACGCTGGAGGAGCTGTGGTTGCATGAAATCTTCTCTGCAAGCGGCCAGTCGTATTCGAATACCTCTGCGTAGTACGAAGCCGCCTCCCCTTCGATTATCACGCCGGCCTCCCTGTTCCTCATGACGGAGTTTTCGTTCCAGTTGATGCTGCTGACGAGGACTTTCCTGCCGTCGACGATGACGCCCTTGTTGTGAAGCGACTTGAGGCCCTTGCCGTCCAGGTCGATGAGCCCGGCCTCGATGGGGATGCTCTCACTCTCGGCAATGCAACTCACGTACCTTGCCGTGTTGTTGTTGCTAGTCGAGTCGTTCTCCATGTTATAGTAAGACGAGTCCATGAGCATCCTCACCCTCACGCCCTCCCCCGCCTTTTTGAAAAGCGCATCTAGAAGAGGGCTCGGCGCGCTCTCTACCGTGTCCCTCGAGGGCGAGCCCCAGTGCGTGTATATGTACAGCTGCTCGACGTCTATCGTCTCGTTTGCGGACTCTATCAG
>JAZDJY010000094.1:0-5776 GCA_043803615.1 Candidatus Aenigmatarchaeota archaeon
GGCCCGACCTGCAGGAGATTGCAAGGAAGCTGCGGGTGACGATAGAGATACCGGACGCAAGGGACCCAAAGTACGCCGGCAGGTACATCCTCTGCCATCCAAAGCAGATATACTCGGCCGTGAAGACCGTGAGGAAGGTGCTCAAGACCGACAGGATATGGATGACCATAGACAACGAGCACTTAGCGACCCAGGGATACGACCCGTGGGAGGAGGGAAAGAAAATGGTCAAGGATTACCCGGACTACGGTAAGATGGTCCAGTCGGTCCACTGCACATATCCGACTCCCCTCCACTCGCACTACCCTATAGAGCTCGGCCAGACCGAGGTCTACGAGCTCCTGTGGAACCTGCGGAAGGCCGGGGCCGGTAAGGACCCGGGCCACATGGTCTACCTCATATTCGAGAGGGGTGGCGGCGACGACCCCTTCAGGCAGTCCGTCGACGCGCTCAAGCTCATGGCAAAGTTCCTGGAAATGGACACTCCCCCGGATGAGCTGCCGCTCGAGTTCTTCGGCATCGACAAGACGGCCTTCAACAAGGACAGGCAGATACAGATAATGATGGAGCACAGGTTCGACATCCTGAAGGACCTCTTCAACGTCCCCGAGGAGGAGTGGGGGCTTTTCTCAACCGAAGCCGTGAAGAAGGGCAAGAAGGAGATATTCAAGAAGGAGGAACTCCAGTGAGGGTGCCTTTTTTATTGCTTGGCGCTTCAATAATTTGAATAACCGGATGGAAAGCGGGTGTTGCGATGGACGACGACGGCATGATGGAAGGCGGCGACGAGTTCATAGACGGCGACTTCAAGGAGAAGAAGGAAGAAAAGGAAGACAAGATTGTAGAGGTCAAGGACAAGAAGGAAAGGATAGAGATACTCAAGAAATTCACCAAGGAGATACTCAAGAAGTACGGCGGCATAGTCAGGTCTGTGGTGCTCTTCGGCTCGACAGCTAGGGAGGAGTGGAAAGGCAAATCCGACATAGACGTCTTCGTCATAATCGATGACACGCGGCAGAAGATAACGCCGATGGCAAAGGAGAAGATTGACCGCGAGATGGTCAAGATATCAAAGGACATACACTCCCAGCTCTCAGTACAGCAGCCGTACCTCCTCACGGAATTCTGGAACATGGTAAGGCTCGGCCATCCCATAGTCTTTAACTTCATTCGGGAGGGCGTGCCTATCTACGACAAGGACACGTTCCTTCCGATAAAGAGGCTCCTGCAGATGGGAGAGATAAAGCCAAGCAAGGAGGCAGTCGAGAAGTACATAGAGAGGGCGCCGAAGAGGATAAAGCGTGTCGAGAACGCGAAGATTTACATGGTTGTCGAGGACTGCTACTACGCGATGCTCGAATCGGCGCAGGCCGTCCTCATGTTCCTGGGCGAGAGCCCCCCGAGGCCCTCCGACGCAGCCGACTCCCTCAGGCGGTCGCTTGTGAAGCCTGACCTGCTCGAGGCCAGATACGCCGAGTGGCTCGACGGGATAATAAAGGTGAGGAAGGACGTCGAGCACAAGAAGAAGCAGTCGATGTCGGGCCGGGAGCTTGACAACTGGATAAGGAAGTCAAAGCAGTTCGTGAAAAGGATGCAGCAGCTCATAGTAAGGATTGAAGTGATGAAGAGGGAGAACATCATAGAGAAGTCTTATAGCATCATGAGGGAGACCGCGATAACGCTCCTGCAGTCCATGGACAAGGCCCCGCAGAAGGGCGAGATAGAAAACCTCGAGGAGCTGTTCGAAAAGGAGCTCGTGAAGCCCGGGCTGATACCCGAAAGCTACCTTTCCGCCTTCCATGAGCTCCAAAAGCTGCGCAACACCTCAAAAGAGGGAAAGATCCTGGAGCTTCCAAAGCAGCACATACTCCTGCAGAGGGAGTATGTCAGGAAGTTCATCCGCGAGGCGGGCAAGATACTCAAGGAGAAGAGAAGCGAGGACTAAGGCTTCAAGACTTCTTCTGCGCTTTCGTAAGAGCGGACGAAATCCTTTTTGCGACCTGCTCCGGCGTGAGCCTCGTCGTGTCTATGACCAGGTCGTACTGCGACAGGTCGTATATGTCCAGGCCGTAGTACCTCTTGTATCTTCCTATGTCGCTTTCGAGGCGCTTCCTTATCGCCCTTGCCGCATCAGCGACCGTCTTGTACCTGCCCTCGTTCCGCTTGCTCTTGTTGCTCCTGACGTCGTCGTATATCCTTTTTGCCCCGACCATGAAGTCCACGTTCAGGAACACCTTGAGGGACTTGGGTATGAGGAAGTAGCTTGTCCTGCCCTCTATTATGAAGTTGTCCTCTTTCCTCCCAAGCTCCTTCTGGAACTCGTCGACTCCCCTGTCCGTCCAGTCCTCCTTCTCGCCGATTTCGTTGAGTTCCTCGATGGTCAGGCCTTTCTTTCGCGCCATCTCCCGCCTCATGCCGCCCATGTAGTATCTCTTCATGTGCAGGCGGGCCGAGAGCATCTTTGCGACCGTGCTCTTCCCCGAGCCGGGCATGCCAGAAATGGATATTATCATCGGACCATGTCACCGAGCCTGTCAAGCATGTCGACTATCTGCGCTTCCCTCTCCGGCTCCTCGAATATGATGGTCCCGCCCATGCCGTACGAGAGGGCAGCCCTTATCATGTGCTCGAGCTTTATGTCGGCATGGACGAAAGACTTGTGCTCTATCTCGCCCGAAAGGTCGTACTTTATCCCGGAGAAGAAGAAGTAGGCGTCGTGCAGCCACTGGTTCCCAAGGCCCTGCCTGACCTTCTCTATGACGTTCTTATAGTCCTCCACAGACCGCAGGCTTCCGGCGCCCCTTGCGTGGATGTGGGCCCAGTTTATGGCAGGCTCCGTGTTCTTGGTCCTCTTGCAGATTTCTATGACGTCTTCAATGCTCCCCAGTTCCCCGGTCTTCCCGGCCGTCTCCACGCCTATCTTGGCGTTCACGCGCAGTTCGCTTACTATCTCGCTTATCTTGTGGACCACGAGCCTGAGGGCCTGGTTCTGGGGCATCCTCGGATAGAAATCCGGGCTTATGACGAATATCCTGCAGTCCATGACGGACGCTATCGTGGAAAATATGCGCAGGCTGTTGTCCGGGGAATCATTAAACGTGGTCCTGCGCAGCGATAGCTCTATTCCCAGCTTCTTTGCGACGTTCTTCATGCGCAGGAGGTCGCCGTAGTAGTCCTTGTATAGCGCCGTCATGTCCCCGATTTTTGAGAAGAGCTCCGGCGGCAGAACGAGCGCCCGGAAGCCCACTTTGTAAAGCTCCCTCATGACTTCAAGGGCCTGGTCTACGTTCTTTGCAACGGGAATCGTGGAGACGCCGTACGTAACTCCCATCTTCATCCCGAGGCGCTCCTGGATCTTGAGCGACTTCTTTCTGATTAACATATAATATATATTGGGGGTCTTGAAAAATATAGCTACTGGCGTTTTGGCAGGTTTAAACGCGTTTGAGCACAAAAGCCGCAATTCCCGCGGTTTTCAGGCCGCCTTCAGTAGGCAGGCCTGGACGGGCGCCATGCTGTAGCACGCACCGCCACCTGCGCAGCCGCCCTTTCCGTTGCTCGCATAGCTTTCGAAGAACCCGTCTATGTACCTGTCGAGCATGCGCCCGGGCTTCTGCGACCAGTCCCCGTAGAAGTCCATCGCGGTGTAGTATGGGTCCATCTTCTCCTCGTATCCTATCTTTCCGAGCGCGCCAGCCGCGGCCGATGCGAAGGCGTCGTACGAAGTCGGTCCCCTGGACCTCTTTTCCTTCACGGCCTGCGTGCCCTCGCCGTTGAACACGTTTTCAGACGCGACCTCGTTGAGACCTTCGAGCAGCGGCTTGTATGTCATGTGAGCCATGAATTTGCCCAGCCACTTTGCGCCCTTGGGCAGGTTCTCGCTGTAGCGGTCGGAGAGCCTCTCGATGAGCGCTTCTGCAAACGGTTGCGTCTCCTTGCCGTCGTACGTCCTCATCGGCCGTAGCTGCGTCTTGTTGTGCAGCGTCTCGTGGCCGATGGTGTATCTCACGGATTCTGCCGCGCTCTCGTCAGTCCCGAACTTCTCGTAGAGGTACCTTGAGAAATGTCCTCTCTGTTTGTTCATCCAGTTCCTGAATCTTCCATAGCTTCTTGTTCCGGGAATTATGCTCTCGTTTATCGTGACCGGGCCTCCTGAAGTGTAGCCGCCTATGAGCCCGCCGGTCTCCTCCGGGTCTATGGTCTCAACCCTCAGGCGCTCCACGCCTTCGGGGACCGGGTAAAGGCCCCTCTTGCTCATCGCATGCTCGGCGGAGGCATTGGCGCCCCTGTAGACCTTCTCAAGCCTCTCTTCCGTCTTCCGGTCTGCAGTCCCTGATACGGCAACGTCTATGCATTCGTAAAGCTCGTTCAGCTTCCTTATTTCATCAAGAGCGCCGGCTGCCATGTAACCACTACCGCAGTTAATCATTCGGGCGGAAGATTTAAAAAAGGGTCGAAATAGCAGAAGGGGCCGCGATGACGAAACGTCAGCCTGCGACGCTCTTCTGTTTCCTTGCAAGTATCACGAGTTCCCCGAGCTGTTCCATCATCTTGGGCTCCGCTGCCACCACGTCGGAAGCCGTCACGATGCCCAGGAGCTTGTGGTCGACGACCACGGGAAGCTTCTCTATCTTGTTCTCGGTCATGACTTCCGCCGCGTCCTCAAGGCTATTCTCCGGGCCTATGTGGACGACCTTGCTGACCATTATGTCGCCTACCGTGGTTTCCTTGGGCTGCCTGTCCTTGCCGACGACCTTCTTTATGATGTCGTCCTCGGTCACTATCCCCGCAAGCCTCGCGTCCTTGACCACTATGAGGTATTCCACGTTCTTCTCCGACATCATGGCCGCCGCTTCGCTCACGGTCATGTCGACCGTCGCCTTCTCCACGTCCTTGTTCATTATGTCCTTCACGAGCATCGTCATCAACCTGCCTTTCTCTCCCACCTCGGGACGAATATCCTGTACTTGTCTTTGTCCTCCATCTCCCCGAGTATCCTCCTCACTATGAGCTTTTCCGGATGCGGAAGGAGCGGCACCCTCTTCTTTATGTCATCGAACGACTGGAACGGGCTTTTCTTCCTCTCCGTGATTATGGCCCAGAGATGCTTCCTTCCTATCCCCGGAAGAAGCTCAAGCTGGTGGAGCCTCGTCGTGACGGGCCCGGACTTGTTGAAGAAGTTGAGGAAAGTCGGCGGGCTGCCGGTGACCACCTTCTCCACTATCTCCGGAAGCTCCTCCTTTGCCCCGGCCGTGAGGTCGGCGTAGCTTATCCTCTTCCTTATGTACTTGATGTCGCTTCTCTTGCCGTCGCCTATGTACACCCTGTCCTCGGGCTTGAACGAGGCGTCCTCCTTTGCTATGACCTCAAGAAGCGAGAAGTATTTGTCGCCAAGGACCTGCGCGACGGGCTCGGATCTCTGCATGCCCTGGTGGCCTCTCGAAAGGAAGTCCAGCACCAGCGCCCACTCATCCTTCTTTATAGAACTGTCTGACATTTTCCCACCTGCTAGATTAACGATATCGCTGGAATTTATATTCTTTTTTGGGAAAGAAGGGAGCCGCCTAGCGTAAGATTTAAATTAGTCGGGGCAATTAATGGTATGGCGACGAAAGCATCTACCCTGAAGTCACTCAAGCCGGGAAACTACGTCATGATAGACGACGAGCCTTGTAAGGTGCAGAGCATAACCCTTTCAAAGCCGGGAAAGCATGGCTCTTCCAAGGCGAGGCTAGATGCGGTAGGCGTCTTCGACGACAAGAAGAGGAGCCTCATG
>JAZDJY010000095.1:0-3893 GCA_043803615.1 Candidatus Aenigmatarchaeota archaeon
ACGGAAAACGGTATGAAAGGCGGATGCCGCAAGTTCAAATCTTGCCCGGCCCACTCACCCAGTCAAGAGTATTTTATCTCTGTATTCCTGAGGTATGGGTTCTTGAGTATTTAATGATATAATCACGCCTTCTGCCATTGATTTCACGGAATGGCCATTTCTTTTTCTTGTGTGGCAATCGCGGTCCTCGCCCTCACCGTACCTGCAGAAGACGCATATATACGGCGGTTTGCTTTTCATCTCCTCTGGAACGTTCACGTCAAGGTATCTGGGCCTGAACTGCTGAAAGAAGCAAGGCGGCGTATCTCCGGAGCTGTCCCCCATATTTATAATATTATATCGGTGACCTTCCATATAAATGGAACCGGTATCCTAGGGTCCCATGAAGAAGCCGATGCCATAGAAGCCGGAAAGCGCCAGGGCTATGTTGAGGATGGTCTTTCCGATGAATGATGCGAGGAGGAACCTTTTCCAGTCGTACCGGAACATGCCGCCGAGGATGCCCGTCACGTCGTCTGGGAGCGGCGTTGCGGCGAATATGGTTATGAAGAGGAAGCCCCGCTTTTCCGTGAACCACCGTTCGCCCCATTTGAGCCATTTCTGGTCTTTTGCGCTCAGAACCCTGTTGCTGCCCTTGCCCACAGCATAGCCCGTGAGCTCGCCTATGGCCGAGCCGGCGCCGGCGACTATCCCCACGACCCAGGGGTTCAGGAACGGCGCCGCGGCTATCGTGAAAAGGAACCCCGGGACCGGGAGGAATATCGACGCCGAGGACAGCATGCTGACGAGGAAGACGCCCGCATAGCCGAAGGCCTGTATCAACCCCTCAGACCATGAAAGGAAAGCGGCGATTAGCGAAGCCCACATAACGTTAAATTTATTTAAATAGAATAAATAAGACAACTTTCATAGATAGGGCCGGTAGATCAGCGGTAGATCGCCACCTTGGCAAGGAGCTTTTTGGGGAAAAGCTCCAGCAAAAATATAAAATACTAAAAGGCTCCCAAGAGTGGTGGAGGCCTCGGGTTCAAATCCCGACCGGTCCATCGGGAAGTGGAAAGTTATGGAAAGGAAAATGAAATTCGAACTGGCGGGAATAGTGACGATAGCGCTGATGTTCACGTCACTTGCCGGGATGGTCGTGACGGGCATGGGGAATGGTCTAGTCCCGCTTGCGCTGTTCTCCATCTCCCTATCCATTGCCATCGTGCTTTTCGGCACGTGGTTTACGGACGGGAAACCGGATGGGAAGTGAGTCCGGTGCCAAGATGGCAAAAATAGCCGTATACGCGACCGACCTCCACGGCGAGATAAGGGAGTACGAGAGGCTCCTTGAGACCGGGAGCGGGGGAAACGTCCGGGCCGTGATAATAGGCGGCGACATATGCCCATTCCTCATGGCGGCAGGCGACATAGCCCTCCACCAGAGGGAGTTCATCCAGTTCTACCTCATACCAAGGCTTAGGGATTTTCGGCAGAAGACGGGAAAGGACGTGTTCCTCATCATGGGAAACGACGACATGAAGGTGAACAGGGACATGGTGGAGAAGGGGGGTAAGGAATGCGCGTTTTCTCTCGTCGACATGAAGGCCGTCCCACTCGGCGACGGACACTTCATCGCCGGCTACTCGCACATAAACGAGGCGCCGTTCCTGCTCAAGGACTGGGAGAAGCCCGAGGAGGAGATACTCGCCGACCTCCGAAAGCTTGCAAAGAAGAGCGACCCGAAGAAGACCATCTACGCCATGCACGCGCCGCCTTTCGGGACGGCGCTTGACATCGTCTTCTCCGGAAAGCACGTCGGAAGCATGGCCATAAGGAAGTTCATAGAAGAGGCGAAGCCCTGCATGACGCTGCACGGCCACATACACGAATCCCCGCGTATGAGCGGCGCATGGATGGAGAGGATTGGGGACACCGCCTGCGTGAATCCTGGAAAGGGCAGCATCGTCGTCTTCGACGTGGATGATCCCGTCTCCACCATGCAGAGGCTGTAGGCGGCGGAAGCCGGGAGGGACTGTATGGCATTCCAGACGCTCAATAGGCTGAAATGGGAGGGAAAGCTCTCCCTATGCCGCGTGAAGATACTCCACAGGGGAGCGCCGGGAGATGAGAAGGCAGTAGAGGGCCGCGACATCAGGGAGGTTAAAAAATCCTACTTCACATATGAAAGCGTGGGGAAGGAAACGTTCATACCCCTCCACAGGGTAAGAAAGATAGAATGCGCGGGAGAGACCGTATGGAAGAAAAAGACCGTAAAAGGATGACCCAGTGCTTCGGATACAGCGCGCAGGACAAGTCCCTGAAGAAATGGAAAGACATAGCAAGCATCAGCAAGGTCGCAAGGAATTACATCGTTGTCATGGCCTGCAAGGCCCTCCCCGACACGGAATGGAAGAACAGGATATACAGGCGGATAGGCGTGAGGATGGGGAAGAACGTGAGGATATTCGGCCCCAACCTTGACATCTTCTTCCCGGAACTGATAGAGATAGGGGACGACACGCTGATAGGCACCAACACCATGATACTCACGCACGAGTTCCTGCGGGAAAGCTGGAGGAAGGGACCGGTAAAGATTGGGAAGAACGTGATGATAGGGGCCATGACGCTCATCCTTCCCGGCGTCACGATAGGCGATGAGGCAGTCGTTGCCGCTTATTCTCTTGTGAACAGGAATGTTGCGCCCGGAGAGATGGCCGGGGGCGTTCCCATAAAGACCATCAGGAAGGCTTTGCCGGGGCGCAGGAAACCCTGAATATGTCGCATTTTCCCTCGACGGTGAACTTCACGGGAAGGAACGTCTCGAGGATGTGCATGTTCGTCCCTGCGTGGGAAGTGACCACGGGGACCGTTATCGAACAGGCTTTCCCTGAAAGCGCCATGTAAGGCAGCAGCTGGTCGCCCATGTGCTCGTCGACCGCGGCGCCGGAGTCTATGGTCTTTAGGAGCTTCACCACGGCCTCCGCCGCGACGTCTTCTGCGAGTTTCCCCCTCTCGCCAATGCTGTCTGCGCCGAGTATGCAGCCGGAAGACGTCCTTGCGACGAGCACTATGCCTGAGCCTGTCGATGACGTCTCGGTGTACTTCATCCTGAAGCTGACCTTGTACCCCCGGGACTTGAGCATCTTCTCCGCCTCCCTTATCTGCCTTTCCGCAACCCGCGGCTTCTTCAGGTCGCTGCTTGCGGCGGATATGATGTCGATGGATTCCACGCTTCCTGCGTCCTCCATGCTCACGGCGCCGATATCCTTGCAAGGGATTACGAAGACCTTGACGCAAGCGCCGCCCCTTGGGTAAAAGCCGTCCCTTACTATGTTTATCTCGGAATGCAGCCCCATCCTTCGCAAGAGCGGGAGGAGGACGAACTGGATGTACTGCAGCGGCGGGGCGTGCAGGCCAAACGTCGCGCCTCCCTCTATTGCGACGTCGAGCCTTCCGTGCGCCTTCACCGCGCCTATGAGAAGGGACTGTATCACGAGGCCCGTCGAGCCGGCCGTGTCCAGGGTTACGCTGAACTGGCTTGCGGAAGGCCTTCCAGGATAGAAGGTAACATCCATTGACCCTATCCTCGCGTTCTCAAGCCTGCCTCCCCAGATATCCGAAAGGAGCTGTAGCCCCCTGAGGTGCTGGTTTCGCAGGCCAGTCTGGGGCCTTCCCGCCCTGATGTTTCTTATCCTGACCGGCTTCCTCGTAAGGGCGGAAAGGGCAGACGACAGCCTGACAATCGAACCCCCGCCTTCGAGCATCGAGCCGTCAATCTCGACTGGTTTCTTTTGCATGAAAAGTATTTGCGCGGTATTCTTAAAACTAGACAACGAGCCTCTCGCCGTTCTTCGGCGCGTGAGCATCGAAGCCCATGCCCCGGAGCTCCTCTGCGAAGTCCGCCGTCC
>JAZDJY010000096.1:0-2681 GCA_043803615.1 Candidatus Aenigmatarchaeota archaeon
CCACGGCCTCACGGTGTTCTTCGACGCCGAGCACTTCTTCGACGGCTACAAGGCTAATCCTGCGTATGCGCTGGCTGTCATGGAGGCGGCGTCTTCCGCCGATGCACTCGTCATGTGCGACAGCAACGGCGGCGCGCTCCCCTGGGAAGTCGCGGCAGCAGTTTCCGCAGTGCGGGAGAAGTTGAAGACCAAGGAACTCGGCATCCACGCCCACAACGACACCGGCATGGCCGTCATGAACGCCCTCGCCGCCGTGTCGTGCGGCGCAAGGCAGGTTCAGGGGACGGTAAACGGCCTCGGGGAGCGGTGCGGCAACACCGACTGGTGCGAATTCCTGCCGCTCCTTGGCATAAAGCTCGGCGTGAAGCTTCCGGTGGACATGAAGGGTCTCTTCTCGCTTTCAAGGTACGTCGAGCGGATGACGGGCTTCTCGCTTGCGGCAAATAAACCCTTCATCGGCGAGAACGCCTTCTCCCACAAGGGCGGGGTGCACATAGACGCCATGCTCAAGAACCCCAAAGCATACGAGCACATGAGCCCTGATGAGGTAGGGAACGCCACGCGCTTCTCGCTATCCGAGCAGGTGGGCAGGGCAGGCGTCGTGGAGGCAGCAGGCAGGCTTGGATACAAGATAGGCAAGGGTAGCCCTGAGGCCGCGCGCCTCACGGAGATGGTCAAGAAAAACCAGGCGACGACGGATGCGGAGTTCTTCCTGATGCTTGAAGACACGGTCGGCGGCAGGCGCCAGCCGTTCGAGCTGCTCTCCTACGAAACCGAGGTGTCCTCAGGCGGCGCTGCCAAGACCGAAATCAAGATGAAGGTGGGAAGCGACGTGCTCCACGAGATATCCGAGGGCGTAGGCCCGGTCCACGCCATGGATCTTGCCATGAGGAAGGCTCTCGGAAAGAAGTTCCCGGTGGAAAGCCTCAGGCTTACGAACTACAGGGTGAGGATTGTAAACCAGGAGAAAGCGACGGCCGCGTCAGTCGAGGTGTTCATAGAGTTCCGCAAGGATGCCGAAACCTGGTCTGCCTCGGGCGTCTCCGACGACATCATAAAGGCAAGCGAGGAGGCATTATTAAAAGGCTACAGGTACTATTTACTCAGGAGCGGTGCTTGCCGATGACAGTGTACAGCCATGCGGAGGTCGAGGCGGAAGTGTCCGCCTTCTGGAAGAAGGACAAAACGTATGAAAAGCTGAAGAAGGCGAGAGCAGGCGGCAAGTCATTCTTCTTCATCGACGGCCCGCCCTACGCGACCGGCTCGATACACATGGGCACGGCATGGAACAAGATAATAAAGGATGCGTACCTGCGGTTCCACAGGATGCAGGGGCAGAACGTCTGGGACCAGCCGGGCTACGACACCCACGGCACGCCGATAGAGACCAAGGTGGAAAAGGAACTTGGGTTCAAGTCGAAGAAGGACATAGAAAGCCATGGCATAGGGAATTTCACGAAGAGCTGCAGGGCTTTTGCGACCAAGTACATAGGCGTGATGAACGCCCAGTTCGCAAACCTCGGCGTGTGGATGGACTGGGACAGGCCCTACCTGACGCTTGACAACGAATACATAGAGGGAGCCTGGTACACGTTCAAGAAGTCCTTCGAAGGCGGCTACCTTTACAAGGGAAAGTACCCTGTCCACGTCTGCCCGCGCTGCGAGACGGTCGTGGCCTATAACGAGGTCGAGTACGTAAAGCAGTCCGACAACTCCGTCTACGTCAAGTTCAGGGTGAAGGACGAGAAGAACAAGTACATCGTCATCTGGACGACGACACCGTGGACGCTCCCAGGCAACACCGGCGTCATGGTGCACCCCAAGTTCACCTACGTCGAGGCCGAGATGGGAAACGGCGAAGTGTGGATAGTGGCAAGGGAGCGCCTGCAGCATCTCGCGGATGCGCTCGAAGCAGGCTACCGGGTGCTGCGGGAGTTCCCTGGAACGGAGCTACTTGGGATGAAGTACGAGGCGCCTCTTGCCGCGCACATGAGGATGCCGCAGCAGAAGGATGCGCACAGGGTGATACTTTCGGACAGGTACGTGAACCTGGAGGACGGCACGGGTCTCGTGCACACGGCGCCGGGCCACGGCAAGGAAGACTTCGAGGAGGGCACCAAGGCCGGCCTTCCGGCGGTGTGCCCGGTAGGGATAGACGGCATCCTTTCGGAGGAGACGGGCAAGTACGCCGGGAAGAAGGCCAGGGTCGTCGACGCGGAGATAATAGAGGACCTTTCGCGCGACGGCATGCTCGTCTACAAGCACCCGTACACGCACGACTATCCCGTGTGCTGGCGCTGCCAGTCGCCGCTGCTGCAGATAGGCGTCCCCCAGTGGTTCTTCAGGGTTACCGCTGTCAGGGAGAAGCTTCTTTCAGAGAACGCCAAGGTCAAGTGGGTGCCCAAGTGGGCAGGCGAGCGGTTCCGCGACTGGCTGGAAAATCTTTCTGACTGGCCGATTTCAAGGCAGAGGTACTGGGGCATACCGCTTCCCATATGGGAATGCCCGTGCGGGGAGATAGAGGTCGTCGGGTCCTTTGCCGAGCTCAAGGAGAGGTCCGGGCTCAAGAAGGAGATAGATTTCCACAGGCCTGCGATAGACGACGTCCGGATAAAGTGCAGGCAGTGCGGCAAGGTTGTGAAGAGAGTAGAAGACGTCCTGGATGTGTGGTTCGACTCGGG
>JAZDJY010000097.1:0-5522 GCA_043803615.1 Candidatus Aenigmatarchaeota archaeon
GCATTCTGAGAGCGCCCTGCCGTTTATGGTAATCCCCACTGAAAACCCCGCCTTGCGCGCCTTACGGATTCCTCAGGGCTCCATCGCGTCCACTATGTCCCTTTCCGTTATTATGCCGATGAGCTGCCTGCCATCCGTCACCGGCAGGCCGCCTATGTTCATCGATGTCATGACTGCCGCCGCATCGTAGACGTCGCGCCCCGGGCCTATGGAAACCGCAGGCACCTTCATGACACTGCCCACGGGCCGCCTGTGCTCGTCCAGGTCTTCGACCGTTCCGCTCTCCATGAGAAAGGTAAGTATGTCCCTTGGGGTGACAATGCCGGCAAGCTCCCCGTCCCTTACCACAGGCAGGCGCCGAAAGCCCCCAACCGAGAGCATCCTTGCCACTTCCCTCACCTCGTGGCTTTCCTTCGCAACGATTGGATTCCTCACCATGATGTCTTCCACTCGGATGCCCGTCCTTCCGCGTATCCTCTTTATCATGTCGTGCTCCGAGACGATGCCGCAAAGGGTGTTCATGTGCGTCACGGGGTACGCCCCTTTCCTGTGCTTTCCGAAGAACTTCAGCGCATCGGGAAGCCCCATGTTCCTGTCGATGTCTATCACGTGGCGCGTCATGACGTCCCTTATCCTTACCTGCAGCACGTGTTGCGGGCGCCCGGGGATTTTCTTCCCGGCCCCCGCCACGAGCCCCAGCACGTCGGTTGCGCTCACCACGCCTTTCAGGCGGTTCCCCACCCCCATCACGGGAAGCCTCCTGTGCTGGCGGGAGAGCACGTGCAGGACGTCGCCGACCGTCTGGGTTTCCATGCAGCACGTGACCTTCTTCGTCGCTATGTCAGAAACGGTCGTTTCCGGTGCCGCCCACCGTGAAAGCTTTATGCCAGGGGAGCCGCCTATCTTCAGCATATTAATCCATTGGCGCGGCGAAAATAAAAAGCGCTCTTTTCCATGCCAAAGATATTAACGGAACATGAGAAAGAATAATGATGAACAGGACGGAGCTTCTTCTCAAGAAAGTCCTCAAGAGGGTAATCCCAACGGAAAAGGACAGGGAAAAGACAGAGGAAGCGCTCAAGAGGATAAGGGCGGAAACGCAGAATGTGGTAAAGCCCCTCGGCATAGGCTACACCCTTGCGGGCTCGTACCTGCGCGACACCTGGCTCCCGGACAAGAAGGAGTTCGACATCTTCATCATGTTCCCGGAGAAGGTGCCGCGGGAAAGGCTTGAGAAAGACGGGCTTTCCGCGGGAAAGGCCATAGCAAAGGCGCTCGGGGCAAAGGTGACGATAGCCTACGCCGAGCACCCCTACGTGAAGGCGACGGTGGGCGGGTACATGGTCGATTTCGTCCCCTGCTACGACATAAAGGAGCCCGGCAGGATAAAGTCCGCAGTGGACAGGACGCCGCACCACAACACGTACATACTGAAGAGGCTCACAGGGGAGCTCTCTTCGGAGGTGAGGCTCCTCAAGCAGTTCTGCAAGGGGACAGGCGTTTACGGTTCTGACCTCAAAGTCGAAGGCTTCTCGGGATACCTGACCGAGCTGCTCATCATAAAGTACAGGACGTTTAGAAACGTCCTTTCCGAGGCCCGCCACTGGGAGGCCGGCAAGATTTTCATAGACCTCGAGGGCCACCACGGGCAGCATCCGGGGCCAAAGGACATGTTCCCCGGGCAGCCGCTTGCCGTCATAGACCCCGTGGACAGGAACAGGAACGTTGCGGCGGCCGTCTCCTGCGCAAGCTTTGAGAAGTTCCGGGCGCGCTGCGCCTCTTTCCTCGAGTCCCCGGACGAGTCATACTTCTTCCCAAGGAAAGAGACTCTTTCCGCGGGCGCCCTTTCGTCAGCCTTCAGGAAGAGGAAAACATTCCCGCTCGCCGTGGTCTTTAGCAGGCCCGCGGGCATCGTGGACGACATAGTCTTCCCCCAGATGCGCAGGTCCGCAAGGCGCATGGAGGGAATGCTTTCCGGGGCGGACTTCAGGGTCATGGGTAGCGGCGTCTTCTGCGGAGAGAAGGAGTGCGCGGTGTTCCTGGAGCTCGAAGTCTGGACGCTGCCTTCGGTAAGGAGGGTCGTGGGTCCTACTGTCTTCTCATGCGCTCACAGCGGCGAATTCAGGAAGAAGTACGAGGGGGAAGGAAGGCTTTTCGTGGACGGCCAGGACTGGGTCGCAGAGGTGGGAAGGGAGGTAACGGAAGCGCAGAAGGCGCTTTCAGTGGCGCTAAAGAAAAGCGATGCCGCGCTCATGGGCGCAGGGATTGCCTCCCACGTGGCAAGAGGCATCGGGAAGGGCTTTTCCATCCTTTCCGGGGCCGGCCTCTTTTCCAAGGCGCGCTCTTCGAAAGGCTTTGCCGCCTTCCTCACGGAATACTTAAAAAGCCAAACACTCTAAAATAAAGACATCTGGTGGTTCCATGAAGGCCGTATTTTTTGTCAAGAAGGACGATTACTCCGCCGCGAAGAACAAGCTCTACGGAGATGACGCCGTATCGAGGCAGTCCATAACCACAAGGGACAACGCGGCCATCGGGGAGAAGAAGGAAGGCTACTACCTGCTCGTAGAGGGAGACGACAAGGCCGTGGCAAAGGCAAAGGAGCTCATGAAGGGGACGGCAACAGAGCTCAAGGGAAAGGAAGCGGGCAAGATAGAGTCCGCGATACAAAGCCAGGAAGAAAGCGCAGCATCGGGATTCGGTGCCATCTTCGGCTGAATCCGGAAAGTTTTTTTCATCACACAAAGCGGTGTGCAGGGAACGATAAGTTAAATTTATTAATATCACGGCCTTTATAGCAATAGAAGAAACATGCGCCGGTAGTCTAGCCTGGCTAGGATACAGCGTTGCCAACGCTGCGACCCGGGTTCAAATCCCGGCCGGCGCATAACCTTTTAGTCCAAGTAAACGGACTAAAACGTTAGCGAAAAGTCCGCTACCGCAGAAGCGCGCAAAAGCGCTACCGGAAAGTCCGCAAGCCTGCATGGAGAAGTGTGGGGGAATCCGGAGGAGCTTGAAACTGAAGGGGGACGCTTCCCCCTGCGATTCAGTGAACATTTAAAAATCAGGGAAAGAAAGATAGCAATATAGGTTTCCGGTTGGTTCTGATGGAAAACGATTTCGAGGCTGAGGTGAAGAGGGCGGTCGGGATGAAGCCATCCTTCGCATCGCAGGGACAGGCTTCCATGTCCCCGCCCGTCTTCGTCAAGGTCGACAGGTACAGGGAGCTCCTCGAGGACGTGCAGAAGCTGCGGTCCTACTCCCTGGGCATGAGGGACGCGCTCGACGCCATGTCGGAGATAGAAAAGGAGCTCAAGACGGCGATGAACCTGACAAACAAGGTCCTTGACAAGGTCAACATCATAATATCATCCCTTGACATGAAGCTCCTGAAGAAGACAGGGATGGCCCACGACGAGGAAGCCGGGGTAAAGCCTCCGGAAGAGGTCGAAAGCTACATAAAGGGCATCTACGACCAGGTCGAGAGGCTGAAGGGCGAATTGCAGTCGCTTTCCTAGACGCTCCTCTTTTTTTAAATCCGCTTCTGAATTAGATAACAGCACGCGGAGGTAGCGAAGTGGTTAAACGCGGCAGATTCATCCCGGGCGCCATGAGCGCCTGCCAGGTGAAGCCGAAACTCAAGATCTGTTCCCTTAGTGGGTTCCGAGGTTCGAATCCTCGCCTCCGCATACACACTATTTTACGAACGTTTCTTTGAAGCCTGACATGAAAGGCCCTGATATGTCCTTTCCAAGCCTTCCTGAACCGAAATAGACGCCTGTATCGATGAAGTACATATCCCTTTCCATGACCTTCTCCTTCGTCATGCCGCGGATGGCCGTACCATACCTTTCGATGGCCTGTTTTATCGCAGGTTCACCACCCATGGCAAATGAGAAGCTGAACTCCGGCATGGTCCTTAGGTAGTTGTAGACATCCTCGTCTGTCATGTTTTCCGGGTGGCCTTCGAGGAGCAGCGCGGTCCCGTAGTCGAAGAGGAGTGCATCCGAGTCGTCGGGCACGAAGAGATGTGATTTTCCCATGTCATCAGAGAGGATGGTGTCGTTGTAGTAGATGTCACGCTCATGGAGCTTTGTGATTATGCCGCCAAGGCGCCTTCCGGTGCTGTACATCTTTTCTTCGGATACGCTTCCATTACTAAGCCTCGGAAAAAGCGGGGCTTCTATGTATTTCTCGGTGATGAATCCATCGAGCGATTTGTACTGCTTCGGGCCGCAGGATTCATCGCTTGATATCATCGCTATCCTAGGCTCAACCGTGCTCTGGTTCTCCTTGACTACGACGTTCTTCTCTGGGTGTTTCAATATGGCGACAATCCCTCTGTCCCCATGGTCTAATGTGATTCTAGGCGATACTTCACTTCCATATACCAGGCCCAATGTTTCCGGAAAGAACCCGAAATGGCCGTAGGTCTTCACCCTCTCATCCTGTTTTATTTTATCGAAGACGTCCGGATTGCTTACTGAAAGTGACAAGAGCCTGAGCATATAGTTCTGGAATTCCCCATTTGCGTATCTTTTTTCCAGGGCATTTATCTGGCTATCGCTGAGGCTCATCTTTCCGCTTATGGCATCCTGGATTTCCGCAATCTCAGCTTCGCTGTACATATTATCCATATATTTACCACTATAAAGTGAGTATTTATAAAGTTTTGACGCCAGAAGCGCTACGGAAAGTAAGCAAATCTGCTTCATTCTACAAGGCTACTCTTACCGGTTTTGAGTTATACTCCCGTACAAGTATGGAACGCATTATACGTTTCTACCATTTTCTTGGAAAAATCAACTTGCGGCAAAACAAACGCCACCGAGCCCTGGGAGGGGGTGGTCGCCTGTAAAACCCCGGAAAGGGGGTCCAGAATTTATACGTCACCAACATGGCTCCCACGCTCAAACGCTTTTAAGCTTCGGGCGCTCAAATAATCAGATATCCCCTACGCATAGATATAAAAAGCAGGGACAAATACAATAGGAAAGAGTGAATCACATGAAGGTCAGGGATAAAAACGAGCTCTTGGCGGACCTGATAGGCAAGCTTGCAAAAAAAGGCAGGCAGGAGAATGTCCCGCTGTGGACGGCCATTGCCGAGAAGCTCAACAGGCCCAGGAGGAAGGCATACGAGGTCAACCTTTACAACCTTCAGAAGTACGCGCCGGAGAAGGGAACTGTCGTCGTTCCGGGCTACGTGCTTGGCGCGGGCAGCATAAAGAAGCCGCTGACCGTCGCCGCCCTGAAGTTCTCAGGCAAGGCCGCGGAAAAGATTGAGAAGGCTGGTGGCAAGGCCATGCATATCGAGAAGCTCCTGCAGGAAAAGATTCACGCGAAAGACATAAGCATAATGGGCTGATTTTCATGATACTCATAGACGCAAAGGACCAGATTCTCGGAAGGCTTGCATCAGAGATTGCAAAGCTCGTCCTGAACGGCGAGACCGTGAGCGTGGTCAACGCCGAGAAGGCCATAATCACCGGCAACCCCGAGATGATTTTCAAGGAATTCAGG
>JAZDJY010000098.1:0-2804 GCA_043803615.1 Candidatus Aenigmatarchaeota archaeon
GTCAGCTTCTTCCTCGTCTTCGTGCTGCTCTTCATGATAGAGCCCGCGCTCTACTGCGATGAGGGCGGGAAATGCGCGCTGGTCGATGCGGGAAGCTTCATAATGGGCGTCCTGGTCGCGGGGGGTCTCTTCCTCCTGGACATGGGGCTACTGTACATGACGCTCGTGGACTTCTTCCTTCCGAATGCGTCATCGGACGGATGAAAAGCAGTCAAACGGTTTCAGGCCCTTTCCTGAACCTGGACCTTCTTCTTGGGCTGGTCCTCGGCAAGCGACCGCGCCTTCTCCCCTGCCATCCTCATCGCGGTCTCCTCGTCGACCTTCTCGAGTGCGTCTATCGCCTTCATGATGTCCTGGCTCTCGTCGTCGACCGGGAGCTCCTCCCTTCCGAAGACGTTGGAAAGCTTCTTCTTGACCATGTCCAGGCGCCCCTCTTCTATGGCCTTCTTCACGTCTATCCCGACCATGGACTCTGAGAGCTGGTCCATGTCCGTGCTCATGAGCCGCTCGACTATGTCCGACTCCTTTTCGAGCTTCTCCTGCTCGTGCATGGCCTCTATCAGAAGTATGACGGAAAGCTCCCTCAGGAAATGGTTTGCCTGCTGCTGCTTGGTCGAGGCTTCGAGCCGCAGCGCCTTTATCTTCTGGATGTTGAGGAGCTTCATGGTCCTGGGCTGGCACTTGGCCTCTATCATGAGCTTTGTTATGTCGTCCTGTATGGACTTGAGGTCCGCAGAAATCCTTTCCACTTCCTTCTCGCTCTTAATCCTTTCCCTCACGAGCTCTTCCTGCTTGAGTGATAAAACGCCCTTGCCGAACCTCTTCTTGAGGAAGCTTCCGATGTCCATGGTATCACTTAAGATTTGTTCGCAGGCTTTTATATCTTTGACTGGTCCCGGGAGGAGGAAGCGCCGCAGCAGCGCGCCTTTCCGCAGCAGCGCGCCTTTCCGGCTTTTTGGCTTTGCGGCTTTCCGGGAAACCAGGGCTTTCTAAGGAACTTTCTAAGGAATATAACCAACCGGGCCAATTAACTAATCAATGAGAAAGGCCTTCCTTCTTTCGATGGACGCCGTGATTGCGGTCGGGATACTGTTCATCCTCGCAGCATTCATCGCCGGGCTCTCGGCAAAGCACGCATCTCCAGAGATAGAGTACCAGCGCCTCTACTACGTCGGAAAAGACGCGATGAACGTCATGGAGAGGGTGCCTTTCTCTGCGGTCTCGGGCATGCTCTACGCAAACTTCACCGCGGACTGCAACGTCACGGAGGCCGACATGAACAGGACCGTGATAGACGTCCTGGGGCACCTATGGGCGCAGAACTCGACCACCCTGAACTGGTGCGCGGAAAACATGACCGACGAGCTGCTCGGGGAGCTGCTCCCGGAGGGCTTCGGATACGAGATACTGATGGACGGCGCAAGCATCCACAGCGAAGGCCCGCCGGGAAGCTACGTTTCGAGGCTGAACACGATAGTGTCCGGCTATGAGCTGGGCAGGCCCGTCTCCGGGTACTTTGCGAGCGCATACCTAGCCAGGATAGCGAGGAGCACCTCTAGCTACGTCTACTTCGGCGGCTACGAGGGCGACGGCAACATCACGAAGGTGCTCTCTCTCCCCGACGACGCAAACGTCACTCTTGCCTATCTTGAGGCAAACATCGGCGACAACTTCACCCTCTACGTCAACGGGAACGCCATGGGGCCCTTCACGGCGGACCCGGCAAACTTCAGCGCGGAGAACTGGACGCTGTGCTCGGACTTTTCGGACTGCGGCGACTACTTCGAGAGGGGAGAAAACGTAATAACCATCAACTTCACCGACCTCCTCGTGGAAAACTATGTGGGCGGCGGCCTCCTCAAAGTCACGTACAACACGAGCAAGCCCGACGCGAGGGGCATAGGCGCGACGTCGAACCGGACCTACGAGGATAGCTACAGGTTCCCGGGCATCAACGGCATAATAAACGTGTACTCGGGGATGAGGGTCCCGGGGACGCTTCAGAACATGACCCTGCGCCTCCATTACAACAACAGCATACTCGTCAACGGCAGCGGCATACCCGTGTTCTTCACGATAGGCGCAACCGAAGTCTTCAGGAGCAACGCAAGCGGCGAGGTCGATGAAAGCATGACGGACGCAGAGCTCCGGGAGCTCCTCGACTTTGCGTCCCTCTCCAACGCGACCATACCGCTGAGGCTTGGCATGGAGACCTTCCACATCCTTGCGGGCGTGGGCTCCAGCGACGTCATCCTCATAACCGACAGGTCCGGCAGCATGGGGACGTGCGACGTGTGGTCCGAGGAAAGCTACGACTGCCTCGCAGGCACATGCGTTGACAGGTGCAGCGCGACGTGCGACGACAACGAGACGCTCTGCGAGGGCGTCTGCGGCGGGGCGTGGACCGAGGTGACCCCTGGTGTTTACCTCTGCAGCGGGGAGGGCGCCGACTGCTGCGACAACGCAACCATCTGCGGCCAGTGCAGCGGGACGTATGGCTGGAGGGACAGGATAAACGTGGTCAAGGACGCCGACGACGACTTCATAGACACGGTACTGGGATTCCAGGGCAGCAGGGCCGGCCTTGCCGCCTACGGCACGGAACTCTGCAGCTACGACGGCGTGACGTCCGATTCTTCCATCCTCCACTCGGAAGTGGCAGGCTACTCTGCCGACTGCGGCGGGACGTGCATCTGCTGCGGCATCAACAAGGCCGCAGACCTCATAAGGAAGGCAAGCGGCATCGACGCCATCCAAAATGGCCATTTCGACGGGCCCTCTACTACCTCGTGGAACCAGAGCGG
>JAZDJY010000099.1:0-3370 GCA_043803615.1 Candidatus Aenigmatarchaeota archaeon
ACAGCCCCGCAAGGAACGCGTCCAGCCTTACCGGGGAGAAGAGGTACAGTGGCTTTAGCAAAAGGATGCCGAGGAGCGACACGGCAGCAGCCCAGAGTGGACCTAAGATCATTCCCGGATACCCGCCGAGTGCGTACGCTCCCTGTCCAATTCCGGTGGCGAATACTTCCGCGCCCGTGACCGCCTGCCCCGTCGTTACAGGACTTCTCAAAAAGAAGGGCAGCACGAAAACGAGGAACGCGACGGCGGCGCAGATGAGGAGCGGCTTGCGGTATCCCCAGGCCTTTATCCCCAGGTAGTGGCGCTCGACCATGTGCACCGGGAGAAGGATGTAGCGCAGCAGCAGGACCGCAACCGAAAAGAGGATGCCAAAGCCTATGCCTGAGAGCACCTGCGGGAGGAACGCCACGGCGAGGACGTAGAGGAAGTCCAGCCCCCCAAGCCCCGGCCTGATGCCAAGCAGGAGTTTATCCACGGCGAGGGCGTCCATTGCGTAAGAGAGGGCTATGAAGAAGAGGCCAAAGCCCGTCCTCTTCACGATCTTGTTGAAAATGATTTTTCTCATGGAAATTTCCCCGCCGCCTCCGGAGGACACCCAAGGACGCTTCTCACAGCGAGTCCGCAGCCTCAATCGCCTTCCCGGCTATCTCGTCCGTGGTCACTCCCTCGAGTTCGAACTCCGGACCGAGGCCAATCCTGTGGTGGAGGATCCAGTGCGCATACCTTGTTATGTCCTGCGGGAGCACGTAGTCCCTCTCCTCGAGGAGCGCGAGCGCCTTGCCCACGTTGATGCTCGAAATGCTGGCCCTCGAACTGGGCCCCCACGCAATGCTGGGATTCTTCCGCATGGAGTTTATGATGGACGACACGAACTTCATGATGTGCTCGGAGACGTAGACGCCTTCAAGCTCCCTTGCCATGGCCGCGCATTCGCCCCTGCTGAACACCTTGGGCACCCTCTTCTGCGCGTCCGCCGAGAACTTGGCCTTCAGGACCCTGAGCTCGTTGTCCTCGGATGGATATTCCACGTTTATCTTGAAGAGGAACCTGTCCAGCTGCGCCTCCGGCAGCGGGTACGTCCCTTCCTGCTCCACGGGATTTTCCGTCGCTATGACCATGAACGGCTCCGGCAGCGGATAGGTCTTCCCCTCTATGGTCACCTGCCTCTCCTCCATCGCCTCGAGAAGCGCGGCCTGCGTTTTAGGCGATGCCCTGTTTATCTCGTCCGCGAGGAGGATGTTCGTGAACACCGGCCCGAACCTCGTGCTGAACCTCTTGGAGGTGGGGTCATAAATCACGGTCCCGAGGATGTCTGTCGGGAGGAGGTCCGGTGTGAACTGCACCCTCTTGAAGTCCGCGTCCACGAGCGATGCGAACGTCTTGGCAAACATGGTCTTCGCGACGCCTGGCGGCCCTTCGAGCAGCACGTGCCCCTTCACCATGAGCGCCACCATCATGCACTCCGATATCTTCTCGAAGCCGACGAGCTTTGAGGAAACCAGCTCCTGGTAGTATTCGTATCTTTTCCGTGTTTCACCGGTCATCTTCATCACATCTCCCATTCTCCGATTTCACATCTTGAGCTTTACGAGGATGAGCAGCGTCGCTATTATCGCTGCCAGCGCTACGATGTACGCCAGTTCGGGTGGCGTATTTTTCAGCCATTCCCAGGCGCTCTCTAGCATCCCCTGCGAGAACGACTGCGAGACCTCCGAGAGCATATCCCTAAGCGCGGGGTCATCCATCATCTGCATGAGCTTGTCCATCTGGCCGCTTTCTATCATGTCCCTCATGTGCTCTGCCATGCCCTCCGTGAGGGCCTTCATCAGCTCCTCCTTGTTCTCCATCTTCGAAAAGACGTCCATGAGCTCCTTTACGGCCTCCCAGTCGCCCTTTTCCATGGCCTCTTCCAGCGCCTTCTTCAGCACCTCCGCCGTTTCCGGCGTGTCCATCATCTCCTTTGTAAGGTCCCCGAGCCTGTCGAACATCTCAGGGTTTTCCTTCATGACCTCCGAGGCCCTGTCCATCATTTCCCCGAATTCCCCGGTGTTCATCAGATCCGAGAACTTCCCCATGTCATCGAGATTGAGGTCCACGTTTCCCTCCTCTGCCATCCTGTCGAGGACGCCCCTCATGAGCTCCTCCGCCTGCACGCTGCCCAGCTTTCCCTCCCCGAGCGCTGAATAGAGGCTCGACATGTCGTAGGCGCTGTTCACGTCGAAATTCTTCCCGATGTAATCCTCCATCCCCGCGACCGCGCCTGCCAGGTCCCCGCTCCCCACGCTCCCGCTGAGGGGACCGTAGACGGAAGGGTCGCCCTTTATGCCGCCGAGCGCCTGGTCCCATACGTCCCCGAGCTCGTCATAGTAGGCGCTCCTCATGTAACCCTCCTCCTGTTCCAGCAGGTACTTCTCGAACTCGTCCAGCGCCTCGGGGCTGTCCATGAGACCGAGCCGGATGGCATCCGCCGTGTCCACGAAGCTGCTGATGCCTTCCGAACCGGCGACGACGGATTCGTCCACTGTCAGGGCGGACGGCACGCCTCCCGCTCCCATCGTTTTCGAGCCGAATGTGAAACCGTTCATGGTTATGTTGCCGCAGAAGCCGTTGCATCCGAAGCTCCCGTTCTCTGAATAGTAAACCAGGGGAAGCCCGTCCCTGTCGATGACGGCATCCACGCCGCTCCTTTCAAGGAAATCCAGGAAAGATGCGTCGAAGTAGGGCCTCGAAACGAACGTAGCGTTATCCGCCTCGGTGAAGGGGAAAATCAGTCCCGGGGCCTCCGCAGCGGATGCGGCAGCGGACATCGCGCTAAAGGCCAGCAAACTTGCCAAGCATGTCAGAAGCGACACGTTCTTCATTCCTTACCCCCTTGTTCCCGTAGACCTTGGCCTCGTAAAGGCCGAACAGCTCCTCCATGAACGCCCTCTTCTCCCCCTCCTCCATCTGCCCAAGGACGCTCCTTCTTGCGGCAAAGCCTGCTTCCTGGTCCCTGCCAAACGACCCTTCCTTCCTCATGCTCTCCATCACGAAACCGTACACGTCCTCGATTGTCTTGACGTCCTGCTTTCCTTTTTTCGCCTTCATTTTGCTGATGAAGTGCGTTATGGTCCTGCCGGGCTTTTTCCTGTTCACGAAATAAAGCGACAGCCTGGCGGCGATGTAGGCGACGAGAAGGAGGTTTGCAATGAGCACCATGAAAAGGAGCGGGCTTTCCCGGAGCAGGCTGAGAAAAAAATCAATCATTATATAATTTTCAACTTCTTTCTAATTAAAAGCATGAGGCCGACCAGCACAGCCGTCGTCACGCCAAGGAACGTTACGAGGCCGTTCTCCGTGTCTTTCCCAAGCATCTTCACCTTCACCTCGG
>JAZDJY010000100.1:0-2122 GCA_043803615.1 Candidatus Aenigmatarchaeota archaeon
CCACGGCGGGGCCGCGATTGTCAGCAAGGGCTTCTCCGGCCTTTCAGAGAGGGGATACGGAAAGGAGGAGCAGGGGAAGCTCTCCCTTTCGATGGCAGAGGCCCTGTACCTGCAGAGGAAGGGGAAAATCAAGGTTCTTGAAGGAAAGAAGGCGGTTTCGGAGGGTGCGCTCTCGAAGGCTGCATCAGGCCTCGACCGCAGGTTTCGCGAGAAGGCCGCCGTCTATTCAGACCTGCGGGACAGAGGGCTTCTCGTCAAGACCGGCTTTAAGTTCGGTTGCGACTTCCGGGTCTACGGCAGGGGCGTTGCGGCCGCTTCGGGGGAAATGCGGGGAAGGAAGGCGCCCGGTGAGCATACGAGGTGGATAGTGCACGCGGCAACCGAGGGCTACACCTGCGCCTTCCAGGAGCTTTCCAGGGCTGTTAGGCTGGCGCATTCCATAAGGGCGAGGATGCTCTGGGCAGTCGTCGATGCCGAGGGATGCGTGACCTACTACGAGATAGTCAGGGCAAAGCCATGAAGCCCCGAAACATTTAAAGCTTTTAAGCAAAGAAAGAAGACAAGTATGTTTGTGGTGATTCAATGGGAAGGATAAAGTGCACGCCCGTGAAGGTCCTCGCAAGGGAGCTGATGGAAGCCCACGGCGACAAGTTCACGACGGACTTCGACAAGAACAAGAAAGCAGTCGGGCTTGTAAGGAAGATACAGAGCAAGAAGATACGTAACGTCGTGACGGGCTGCATAACAAAAGAGAAGACGAGGCAAAAGAAAGAGGCTTCTTCATAGTCCGGTGGTGTCATGGAAAGCGGCGCTGATTCTGGGATGCTGGAAATGATAGACGGCGTCCACATAGAGATTTCAGGCATCCACGACGAGGACGAGTTCCTGAAGGACATAGCCAGGAAAGAGGTTGTGAACGCCGTCAAGAAGCTCAGCAGGTCTGCCGACGTCTCGCGCCTCGTGACACACGTCAAGAGGAGCGACCACGATGGCAAGAAGGCGAGGTTCGACGTCCACATGCGTGTCACGGCAAACGGCGCCGAGTTCCACGCCGACGGCGTCGAGTGGGACCTGCCCAAAGCCATGAGCGGGGCTCTCCACAACCTCGAAATCGAGATAGAAAAGTACACAGACAAGAAGAAGTACCACACGGACCATTCCCGCAAGACGTTCTAGGTTCCTGGCACCCGCTGCGTGCACGACAATCAGTAGAAGAAGTTCCCGGTTATGGTGCTGTTGTTCCTGCTTCCCATGCCGCTGTACGTGGTTTTCGGCCTTTCGTACATGCGGTAGAACACTATCTCGCAGATGGGGTCGCCGTGCCGCAGCACCGTGTCCTCGGTCACGGGCACTTCCATCACAGTCCTGTGGTACCTTGAACCAAACCTTATGGTGTCCTTCAGGTTCACCTCCAGGCCTTTCCTGTTGTACCTTAGCATCCTTGCGATGAAGGGGACATCGGCTCTCGGGTCTACGCAGAGCTCGGTGGATGGAATCAGCAGCAGGAAGTCACCCTTCTTTGCATGGTATTCAGAACAGCTTTCTATGGATTCGAAGAAGTCGTCCCTGCAGTTGGTCTTGTACCTGAGCCATGCAGTCTCACTTGCGCCCTTTGCCTTGTAGCCCACAGGCTTCTTGCCGTTCATGAGGCCAAGGCGCATGATGAGTTTCTTGCCGTCTATCTCGATGTTTCGGTTTTTCACAAGGCTGCGCGTATCATCCAGCACGTCCAATGGGTCGAGGATGCACTCTTCCGGATGTCCCACGTAGAACATGAAGTCGGCGATGCGGTCTCCCGGGGCGACGCCGTTTGGATAGTTTGCGCGGGAGGTTATCTCAGCATAGAGGCTGCCCCTGTATCCTGGCTGCAACGGACCATCCTCGCCTACTATCTTTATGTCCGCTCCTGCCTTGGCCGAGCTGCTCCTTCCCTGGCCCTCGATGTAAACCTGCCCGAGATGGGGGAGTTTCCCTGTTATCCGCTGGCCGAGCTCGACGCTGGCGGTGCATCCGCTTTCTATTATTATTGTTTCTTTCACATTTTTCGATACGGTGAGGTCCATCTCGGACGTGCCTATCACGGGACCGCTTTCGGACCATATGCGCCCGTCGTCATAGAGCT
>JAZDJY010000101.1:0-2233 GCA_043803615.1 Candidatus Aenigmatarchaeota archaeon
CCGTGTGCAATTGCATGTCAAATCTCTCCGACCCTCTTTTTGATGCAAAGACAAAGGCGGAAATTTCGAGTGATATGGAAGACTACATCAATACCGTACTGTCACCGTATGCGTCCGTTTCGGATGACCTTCTTTCTGACCCGGACTTTGAGGATTTGAGAGGCGTGAAGGCCATCCTTAATCAGATAGATGCAAGTGCCGATTTCGTCAGGAAAAGTTACAGCGACCCATCAAAAGCAGATGAGGTTGGCACGGTGGTCAGGGACACATATGTCAGGGCGCACGAACTTCTGGCCATCTCCGCGAATTGGCGGATGAAGATAAATTCCATCGGAGCGTCTATTGGAAAGGGCGAAATTTTCGACGAGACGCTGCCGCCTTAGGATGAGTCGGGAAATGCCTGACGCCTGACTTCCCCGGACGCCGTTAAAACGTTATAAATAACTTTCCCCTTATTTTACTATGAAAAGCGGGGTCGACTGCGAGCTCGTCAATGTTTCTTCCATGTCCGATGCCGGGCTGCGGCAGTTCCTGAAAAAGAACGGCCTCTCGCTTTCGCTTTCCGAAGCAAGGCTCATCCCGGGGAAGATTGGGAGGGAGCCGACCATAACCGAGCTGCACATCTTCAACATAGAGTGGAGCGAGCACTGCTCTTATAAGTCCAGCAGGAACATGCTAAAGCTGCTCCCGACGAGCGGACCCACCGTCATGCAGGGCCCTGAAGAGGACGCAGGGATACTGCACCTCTGCGAGATAAACGGGGAGAAGTACGGCGTGGTCATCGGGCACGAGAGCCACAACCATCCAAGCCAGGTCGTGCCCTACGAGGGCGCGGCAACAGGCGTCGGCGGGATAATCAGGGACGTCCTCTGCATGGGGGCAAGGGTGGTCGCAGTCGCTGACTCGCTTCGCTTCGGCGACCCGCACGGCAAATTCTCCAAGAGATGCAGGTACGTGTCCAACGCCGTCGTCGACGGCATCGCCGGATACGGCAATCCGGTAGGGATACCCATCCTTGCGGGAGAGATGTACTTCAACTCGTCCTTTGACGAGAACTGCCTCGTAAACGTCGCATGCCTGGGCATAATAAAGGAAAAGGACATCGTGCACTCGCGCGCTCCGGAAGGCGCGGACGGCTACGACATAATCATTGTAGGCAAGGCCACAGACAACTCAGGCTTTGGCGGGGCGGCGTTCGCATCTCTCGTGCTGGATGATGAGGACAGGGAGCAGAACAGGGGCGCAGTCCAGGTGCCCGACCCCTTCCTCAAGAACGTGCTCATAAGGGCGACGCATGCCGTGTTCAAGGAGATGAGGGAGAAAGGGATAAAGGTGGGCTTCAAGGACATGGGCGCAGGAGGCATCATGTGCTCAAGCTCGGAACTCTGCGACTCCGGCGGCTACGGCGCGGACATAGACCTCGACAAGGTTCACGTCTCGATGGACATCCCGCCCTACGTCATAGCGTGCTCCGAGACCCAGGAGAGGTTCACATGGGTGGTCCCCGAGTCGTTTACTCCGAGGGTGCTGCAGATTTACAACGAGGAGTTCGAGCTCCCAAGCGTCGCCGAGGGCGCGAGAGCCTCCGTGATAGGCAGGGTGACGAATGAGAAAAGCTACGTGCTCAGGCACAAGGGCAAGGTCGTGTGCAGCGCGCCGGTAGGTGAGATAACTTCAGGCATAAGGTACGACAGGCCGTACAAGGAGCCGAAGAGGGACCTGTCAGAGCCCAGGATTGCCGAGCCATCGGACTACGGCAAGATACTCCTTAAGGTGCTTTCGCATCCGGACGTCGCGTCCAGGATGAAGGTGTACAAGCACTACGACACAGAGGTGCAGGGCAATGCCGTGATAAGGCCGGGCGAGGCCGACGCGGGCGTCATCGCTCCGATAGAAGGCCACTCAGTTGGCGTCGCGCTTTCGACTGATTCCAATCCGCGGTACGCAAGGATTGACCCCTACTGGGGAGCGGCTGCCGGGGTGGCGGAGTCCATGCGAAACGTCGCCGCGGTCGGGGCTGTGCCGACCGGGATGACTGACTGCTTAAACTACGGCAACCCGGGGAAGCCCGAATCCTTCTGGCAGTTCCGCCAGGGGGTGCTGGGCATAAGCGACGCGGCAAAGGGCATCTGGCTCAAGGGCCGCAAGGGCGTTGCCGTGCCATTCGTCTCGGGCAACGTCAGCTTCTATAACGAATCCGCGACCGGCAAGTCCGTCGACCCGTCTGCGGCGA
>JAZDJY010000102.1:0-6760 GCA_043803615.1 Candidatus Aenigmatarchaeota archaeon
TCGACATAGCGACCAAGGGCGCGCTCAAGGAGCTCATGCTCCCAAGCATCCTTTCAATCGCCGTCACGCTGGCAGTTGGCCTGATACTGGGAAAGGAAGCCCTCGGCGGATACCTGGCAGGCAGCATCTTCACCGGCCTGATATTTGCGATCTTCATGGCTAATGCCGGCGGCACATGGGACAACGCGAAGAAGTACATAGAGGAGGGCCACTTCGGGGGCAAGGGCTCGGAAGCCCACAAGGCCGCAGTCATCGGAGACACCGTCGGCGACCCCTTCAAGGACACGGCAGGCCCTTCCATAAACACGCTCATAACCGTGATGTCCCTTACCGCCTCCATCTTCGCCCCGCTCATCCTAAGGTACGCACTCTTCGGCGGGTGAGCCGTGAGCCGCCTATGGCCTTTCTGAGGCAGTCAACATGAAATCCGTTTTCATCGCCGGGAGCAGGAAGTTCTACGCCGCGTGGTTGACGACGAATCCTATGATGAGCGAGATGATGTAGAACATGAGGAGGTATATGCCCTCCTTCTTGGTCAGTATCTTCCCCGAGCGGATGAACGCTATGGCCAGCACGCCGGCGATGAACATCATGGCTCCCGTGACGTAGATTATCATGGGATTGAAGGAAAAAGGCCTTATCAGTGCGATTACGCCGACGATTATGGTCGCATCCGTGATCACGGTCCCCAGGATGTCCCCGAGCGCGAGCTCGTCGTGACGCGTCTTGACGGCACGGAGCGAAAATATCAGCTCGGGCAGGCAGGTGCCGATGGCCACCATCGTGAGGGCAACGAGGAACGGCGGTATGTTCACGTCGTTTGCGAAATCGACGCCGAACTTGACCGTATAGTACGCGCCCGCAATCAGGAACGAAAGGCTCACGATGAGCAGGAGCATGTTCTTGACCCACCTGCGGTCCTTCTTGGCCTTTGAATCGTCGAACTTCTTCTTGAACATCTTGCTTTCGATGGAGAGGGTTAAGAAAAACACCACGCCGCTCAGGACGAGCAGGAAGCCGTCGACCCTGGACAGGTTCCCGTCGAATCCCAGGACTATGGGGACGAGGAGCAGCACGAGGTAGAGCAGGTCGTTCTTCAGTATCTCGCTTTTCACGGCCACGCCTTTTGCGGAGAATATGGCGACTATGCCAAAGACCAGCGACAGGTCTGCGACGTTTGAGCCAAGCAGCGTCCCGAGGCCGAATTCAGGTATGCCCTGGAACGCAGACACGATGGAGACGGTCGCCTCCGGGAAGACGGAGATGACGGATATTATGAAGAAGCTCACTATGAACTCGGAGATGTGAAACGCCCTTGCAAGCCTGGAGGAATAGTTGACCGCGTACTCGGCGCTCTTCACGAGGACCACAAGCGAGACAAGAAACAGCAGCAGATTCAGCAGCAGCATGCTATATTTTTAGGTTTTTTCATTATTTAAATGAACGCCCCGAGCGCCTTCCTGCGGCTTCCTCCCGGTATCCAAGCATCAGACATCGATTGTCGTTTCCTTTGTGCCGAAGCCCGGGTGCGAAACGACTATCCTGTACCTGCCCGAGAGGCCGATGAATGCGGCCTTGCCATCATCGCCGGTCGGCAGAGTTCCCTCGGAAAACAGACCCTGCCACAGCTCTTTCATGGAGCCGTAGACCAGCCTTTTCTTGCCTTCGACGATTTCGCCGTTTGCGTCCCTGTAGCCGGAGGTGAAGCCGGTGGCAAGCTTTACCTGCACGTCCTTTCCCCCGACGCCCGTCTCAACGAAATCGTACATGTCCCAGTGGATGCCCGCAACGCAGGGACTGGAAATGGCGTAATCCATCAGTTCCTGCGTCTGCTCCTTCTGCCATTCATCGGATGCCTGTGGATTGGGATAATAGACAAAACCCGTCGCGTTTGCCCCGTTTGGCCGCGGGTCCAGTTCTTCTGGCACGTCCGGCTCCTTTGCAAGGAAAGATGCTGAAGCGATGTAAACCGTCTTGTTGAAGGCGCACAAAGAATCTATGAACTTTTCCGCGTCCGCGGAATCCCCTCTGGAGAACCACCCGAAAGGCTGGATGAAGACAGAGACCATGTCGTAATCGACGCCTTCCATTTTCTTCAGGAAGTCGGTCACGCGCAGCGGATACCTGTCCTGCTCCAGAAGGAAGATGTTTTTTGCCCTGCCCTCGTCCATGAACGGCGACAGGTCCGAAGACGTCACGACGATGCTCACTTTTGCCCCTGGGTCCGCTTCCTTTATCTTGTCCGTCAGCTGGCCTAACCATCCGATTATCTCCTGGTTGGTCATCCCGGCATTTATCCCGAGGGCGTTGATTTCGACTTCGACCATGTAGAAATCCGGCCTGAACTTCAGGTGCCCGATGAGGGCCGGGACGAACTCGAGATACTCCTCCCTGACCTGGGTCAGATTGTTCTTGTCTATCCACTCCGGGTAGCCGGTCTCCTGGAATGCGTCCATCTTCTCGCCGACTATCCATGCCGAAGTCGAGATGACGCCCAGGCGGAGGAACGTGTGCTCCGCCTGCCCGGGCACGAGGCCGCCGCTGCCGTCGACTATTCCCGTCGCCTCGAGACGGCTCCAGTCATAGACGCCGTCTTGCGGCTCGAGCTTTCCCCACTCCCAGTCCAGGTATATGCCCTGCGTGTTCGTGCCCAGCTCCCTTGCCCCGCTGTCCCAGTACTCCCCGGCGTTGTACATGAAATCCTGGCCCACCTGCTCGTAGTAGACGCTCGCATTCTTCAGGGGCATGCCGCCCGGGTCCGTCACGGAGAGGGTGACTTCTTTCTGCTTCGATCCTGCCGAATCCGTAACGGAAAAATTAAGGTTCGGTCCTCTTTGAGAGATGCAGCCGCTGGCAAACACCAGCAGGACAAGAATGACGGCTGCAAGAAGCGGCTTGCTCATGTGAATATGGTGATTTCACTCTATTAATTACAGCTTCTTTTTACGCTTCATCCTTTCAGCGGGCTTTTCTTGAACCGAGCCAGAATCCGAGCATGACGGCAGCCTCGTATATGGCGAGGTTGACCGCGCCGTTGACGAGCGAGACTATGGCAAGGCTTGGAAGCAACGCCTCCTGCGGGACTCCGAGCTGCTCCATCAAAGGCATGACGGCCAGTGGGACCAGCCATACGACGCCGATGAAGCAGAAGAGCCCGACCACGATTGTCTGCTTTGCGCCAAACTTCCTTTTCGCCGCGCTGAAGCCCGCGGCAAAGGTTGCCGCAAGCGATATGATGCCGAAGGGGTTGAAGGACACCTGCTGCATGAATCCGGACTGGACGAGAAGGAACATCGCAAGGCTTGCCGCAAAGACGCACAGCGTGTACTTCCAGGAGAAGGATAGATACTCTTTCAGGCTCCTGCCAAAAAGCTTCATGCTATCTAATTGCCCTGATGCATAAAAGCCTTCCCGGCAGATTGCTTATTTCTTCTGCCCACTCTTCCTTCCCAGAAACTCAAGGACGAGCATTACTGCCGCCCCGCCCACTGCCGCCGTGTAGAACTGGAAGAGCCCCATTACCGCAAGGACTGCGGCAGGAAGTATGGAAAGGCTTACGAGTGCTGTTGTACAGAGGAACATGAAGGCCGACTTTGTGATGATGCCTGCCGCAAGGTTCAGCCACTTCCTCTTCACGGCGATGATGAGGGAGACGAGTATCGCGTTCCCTGCGAGCGCAAGAAGGATGGTCACCGGGAGGAACGGCGGGAAGGGTCCGAAGACGAGGGCTCTTGCGAGGACGCCGAGGACAGGGATGACGATTACTGGAACGGCCCTCTTCACGGGAAGCCTTAGCGCTGCAAACACGAGCGCTCCATTGACGATGATGCCGACCGCGTCCTGGGGATGGCCTACGAGAAGCGGCGAAAGGAACACTATGGCGTAAAGTATGGCCGCTTCTGTGTTCCTTCCAAACCATTTCATTCTATCCATATTACCATCTCACACTATGAGCAGCGTCCCTATGACGAGCATGGCGGTCGCGATGATGCGCCTTCTGAGGCTGTGCTCCCTGAACATGACGCCGCCGAGGATGACGGCTATGAAGACCGAGATGCGCTTGACCGCAAGCGCTAGGGCAACAGACTGGGAGAACTTGACGCCGAGGATGTAGGTGTATCGGTAGACCATGGTGACCGCGGCAAGGATGAGTATCATCTTCCCGGAGCTTATGATGACCTTGCTTGCCCCGCGGATCTTTCCGCCGCATATGAAGAAGGCGGCCGGGATTATGGCTGCATAGAACAGGTTCTCGAAGACCATGTAGGCCTCGGGCGCCATCTTGTATCCGGTGAGTATCACCCTGTCGAGGAGCGAGGTCACGGTGAAGAGGGCAAGCGCCGCGAGCACGTACCGATGGCCCTTCGCCGTGAAGAACTTCCTGAACGGGTCGAAGAGCTTCTGCTTTGCGCTTATCCCGTGGATGTAGACGCCTGCCATCAGCAGGATGAGGCCTGCCATTTCGGCAAGCGAGAGCGCCTCCCCGAGGAGGGAGAAGGCGAAGACTGCGACGAAACCCGGCGTGAGGGCAAGGAGCGGGAGGGCTTCCGAGAGCTCCATGTTCTTGATGGAATACATGACGCACAGGAACGCGAGGCCGTTCAAAATGGACTTGAAGAACACCACGCCGTAGATTGCGGCCGTAATCTTCGAGAGGTCGACGAGGGGGAAGAAGAGCATGGCAAGGGATGCGTTGAAGAGCGAGAGCACGACCGTGAACTCGAAGGCCTTCTCTTTGAAGAGCACCTTCTTTTCGATGATTGCCGCTATCGCCGAGAAGAACGCCGAGGCGAAGGCGAAGACGTACCACTCCATGATATAACGGTATTATAGGTTGCTTATATAACGGTATTATAGGGTCGCAGGCCGCTTATCTTACTTTCCTTTCCTGTCGCTGCCCCGCCTGACTTCCATGAAGTAATAGAGCACCATGCCTATCGGCCCCGTCAGCACGAGCAGCAGTATCCACATGACGTTGTCGCCGTTCTGGAACTTCTTCCTCTTGGCGCAGTCTATTATCATCCAGAGCCAGAGCGCAAAGCAAAGGACTGCCAGAACCATTATGATGGCTATCACCGCAATCATCAGCGGGGCGAACGTTGTTGCCATCTGCTGCATTGCCACAGAGTCGCTTCCATTGAACGCGAAGTCTTCGAACGCCATGGTTATAGTATTGAATCATGCCCTATAAAAAGCAGAACTGCCAATTCGGTTCCGGGCGCCTCAGTTCGTCGGCAGGTGGACGCCTATTATCTTGGACTCGCCCTGCTCCATGCTCACGCCGTAGACGTGCGAGGCCTCCTTGATGAGCTGGTCGTTGTGCGAAATTATTATGAACTGGGCAAGCTCGCTGTGCTTCTTTATGAGGTCTGCCACCCTCTTGGTGTTGGACTTGTCCAGAGACGAGTCCGATTCGTCGAACACGTAGAACGGCGCGGGCCTGTGGTTCTGTATGGCAAAGAGGAAGGCAAAGGCTGTGAGCGTCTTCTCGCCAGCCGACATCGCGTCTATGTTTATGAGCCTCTTGCCCGGCGGGCTTGCGTATATCATGAGTCCTGCGTCCATGCCACCGTCGGCCAGCCGCAGGTCCGCCTCGCCTCCCGTGAGCTCCGCGTAGGCCTTCCTGAAATGCCCGGAGATGCTGCCCATCGTCCCGACGAAGACCTGCTTCTTCTTATCCTCTATGTCCTTGATCGTTTCGTCTATCGCGCCCTTCTCCGAAAGCACCTTGTCGACCTTGGCCCGAAACTCGTCAAACTCCGTCCTGAAGGAATCGAACTCAGCTATGGCCTTCATGTTCACCGGGCCCATCTGGTCCATCCTCGCAACTATCTGCGTCTTCATCGTCTCCAGTTCCGTTGCGCCCCTCGAAAGGAGTCCCGCCTCCTCTATCTCCTTTTGCATGTCGGTGTACTTTGCCCAGTCGAACTGCGCGGTCTCGAGGCCCGCCTCGTAGCGCGCCTGCCTGACGCTAATCCTTCCTGCCTCCTCGCGCAGTTCCATCCTCCGTTCGGCAAGCTTCTCCTTCTTCTCCCGGAGGGCGTCGATAGTCCTCGAAATCTTTGCCCTGCGCTCCTCGAGCGCCTTCATGCCTCCCACAATCTCGCCTCCCGCATCAAGCGACTTGAGCTCCTTTTCGAGCTCCTTTACGTCAAGCCTCATCCTCTCGTTTTCCCTGTCGAGAACCTTCCTGTCTTCTGCGTACTGGCCGAAGTTGACCTTGGCCACGCCGGGCTTTGAGTAAAAGCCTCCGGTCATGGCGCCGCTGGGTTCTATGAGGTCGCCGTCCATGGTGACCATCCTGTAGCGCTCCTTTCCCGCCATGATGTCCCGTGCGACCTCTATGTCCTTCACGCACGCCGTGGTCCCCAGGACGAAGCCCACGACGGAATGGTACCTGGGGTCGTTGTGGACGATGTCCGAAAGCCAGCCTATGGCGCCCTTGGGAAGGCCGCCCTTCACCCTGGGGGCCACCTTGTCCATGGGAAGGAACCTTGCCCTCCCGATCCTATTTACCTTGAGGAACTTGATGCACTCGGCCGCTTGGTGGTGGTTCTCTACCACGACGTCCGTGAGGTGGCCGCCTGCCGCGACCTCGACGGCAACCTTGTAGTGCGGCGGGACCATGACCAGGTCCGAAAACGTCCCTTCTACACCGGGCATGGAAAGCACCGCTTTCACCGCCGGGCTCTCCCTGCGGTCGAGCGTCGAAAGCTTCTGTATCATCTCCGCGAGCCTTCCTTCCTCGGACTCGTTCATC
>JAZDJY010000103.1:0-2321 GCA_043803615.1 Candidatus Aenigmatarchaeota archaeon
AGCCTTCGGTATCCTAAGACCCAGGCTCTGCCCCCACCGGCTCAGCTTCGCGTGGTAAAGCTTCAGCACGCGGTACTTGTCCGCGACCTCGCGCAACTGGTGCATAGCGACTATCTCTTCTCCACACTTCCCGCAGCTATAGTACTTGTACTTCACACCTTCCGGTGTCAGCGCCTCCTTCTCTTCCATCTTTCCCTGGCAATCGCCGCATTTCTTTTCCATATCATTCCCTCCTTTCCACGGTGACTATCTTTATCCTCCTGCCAATCATCTCGTCCACGCACACGATGTGGAAGTCCTTGTATTCCTTGATGAATTTCACGTTGCGCTTCCCGAACCTCTCTACTCGTCCGCTCCTGATGGCGGCGTCAATCATGTCAGGAGTGATGCCCCTTTCCATGGCGCGCACGAAGGCATGCCTTTTGATTATGATATCATATCTCCTGATATCCATAGATATCAATTGATATCATGGAATATAAAGCTTACGCCTCGCTCGCGATTCCCATTTGCTGGAAGCGTCAGAAGCCGTCCAGGAAGCTCCTGCAGAGCGTCCCGATGTCAGAAGAGTAGCCGCCTTCGAGCGCTATGAACGTCGGAAGGCCGAGTCCGCTTATCATCTTCCCAATCCTGCCAAAGCCCTTGGCCGTCACCTTCTGCCCGCCGAGCGGGTCCTTCTCGTAGGTGTCAAAGCCCATGGAGACCGCAAGGATTTCCGGCCTGAACCTGCTCACGACTTCGAGTGCCTTTTCCAGGTTCTTCATGTAGGCGTCCTCGGTCGTGCCCGGGAAGAGCGGGAAGTTGTGGCAGTTGAGCTGCGACCTCGTGCCGGTCATCGGGTAGAGCGGGACCTGGTGGAGGGAGACGTAAATCACGTTCCTTGAGCCCATGAATATGTCCTGGGTGCCGTTGCCGTGGTGTACGTCCAGGTCCAGGATTGCCGTCTTCTGGCCGCGCTTTTTAACGGCTATTGCGACGTTGTTGAAGTAGCAGAAGCCCTCCTCGAGAGAGCTGCTAGCGTGGTGGCCGGGGGGCCTCGTGAGCGCAAAGGAAAGCTCATCTGAGGCCTTTATCGTCACGCCCGCGGCAAGCAGAGGGTACTTGATGTCTATCATCGGCACGTCAGCGCTCCCATAGCTTCCCTTCCTAATCTTATTGTAGTGCTCCGGGGTGTGGACGAGTAGCACGTCCTCTTTTGAGGCGGGCCCGGCGTGGATGAACGTGTAGCCCGCTTCCTTGAGCGCGTCGTGTATCCTTCTCACCCTCTCCGGGCTCTCCGGATGCCCCGGGATGTCATACCCCAGGCACTCGGGGGAGTAGACGACCTTCATCATCATTAATTACGTGGAAAGGAAGATATTATATTATGGTTATCCCCTTCTGGAAGAAGAGGCTGCTCCAAAGGAAGATGAAGGACGCCTCCGCGGGCATGCACGCAAGGGCCGGACGCCTCCCGCGCAAGCTCCCATCGATTCGGTACGGCCTGCGCCTGCTCTGGCTCAGGGAAAGGAAGCTTTCAAGGATTGCGAAGTACGCATCCGAGGATGCTTACTACGCGCTCAGGAGGATTCTTTCGCACACCGAAAGCCTGCTCTTTTGCGCCCTCATCATCCTTGCCGGCGCCATGCTCCTTTCCTCCCGGGCGGGGAGCTTCCTGGACTCTCTCGTCGCGTTCCTGCTCCTCGTCCTCATAGTGGTCCTCTACGGCCAGCTGAAGATGCAACGGAGGATGCTTGCCCAGTACGTGCCCATGGTGGACTTCGTGAGGGTGAACAAGTGCTTCCTCTACTCGGAGAGGATAAGGGCACAGAACGTATTCGGCGTGATGGAGAACCTCGGGAAGGCGAGGAAGGTGCGAAACGTCAGGATAGGCTACGACGTCGTAAACGACAGCTTCTGCCCGGTGTCTATAGAGGGCGCGGCGCTCACCATCAAGATAAGGAAAGGTGGAAAGATCACGCTCCCCCCGGCGGTCTCGGTCCTCGACCTCCCCCCGAAGAAGTCGGGAGGCACGACCGTAGAGTTTCGGCTTCCTGAAGAAGTTTTCTTTGACACAATCGAGTGGATGGAGGTGGACCTGCGCGGCAACTGCAGGAAGACCGTGAGGGTCAAGCCCCACCTGTACGTCAACGCAATCCTCAGGGGAAGGGAGCAGAAGCTCATATTCGAGCCCTACGAGGCTTTCCTGAAAAGGCCCGAGCTGCAGCTGCACGGGGAGATGCCGGAATCAAAATAAGTAAACAGCGTGCATGGAATCATGCGGCGCCGCATCGTCAAACATATATAAGGAAGGCTAATCAACTATATATTGATAAAAATGA
>JAZDJY010000104.1:0-6592 GCA_043803615.1 Candidatus Aenigmatarchaeota archaeon
CAAGAAGTATTATCCCATCATCCTCGTGCTCCTGCAGTCCGCAGTCCTCGCCTACTTTGAGCTTTCGAGGCCTCTTGGGGCCGAAGTTGCGGGAAGCTTCCTCATCGACAACCTCGCCCTCGTCATGGCCTTCATCATAGGGGTCATAGGAAGCCTCATCTGCATCCACGCGTTCGGCTACATGAGGGACTTCCACGCCCATCACAATGACATAAAAGACAGGCGCGGCACGTTCTTCTTCGTCATGTTCGCGTTCCTTTCGGCGATGTTTGGCCTGGTGTTCTCAAACAGCATCATGTGGATATTCTTCTTCTGGGAAATCACGACCATCTGCTCTTTCGTCCTCATCGGCTACACGGGGACCGGCGAGGCGGTGAACAACGCCTTCCGCGCCCTCACGCTGAACCTGCTCGGCGGCCTGGCCTTCATGCTTGCCATAGCCTGGCTTTCGGCCAGCGGGAGTCCGCTTGAGCTGGACCAGCTGCTCCTCATGGACAAGGCTATAGTCCTGCTCCCCGCAGTCCTCATAGGCTTTGCGGCCCTGACCAAGTCCGCCCAGCTGCCGTTCTCCTCATGGCTCGTCGGCGCCATGGTCGCCCCGACTCCTGTTTCGGCGCTCCTGCACTCCAGCACCATGGTGAAGGCAGGGGTCTACATGCTCGTCCGGTTCGCCCCGGTCTTCGAGGGGACGACGCCCGGGCTCATGCTTTCGCTCGTCGGCGGGGTCACGTTCCTGCTCGCTTCAGGCATAGCCGTTTCCCAGAGCAACGCAAAGAAGGTGCTCGCCTACTCGACCATTGCAAACCTCGGCCTCATCGTTGCCTGCGCAGGCGTCGGGTCTTATGAGGCGGTATGGGCGGCAATCCTGCTCATGATATTCCATGCGGCGGCAAAGTCGCTGCTCTTCCTTTCCGTCGGGACGGCCGGGCACAAACTGCGGAGCATAGACATCGAGGACATGGAAAGCCTCATAGTAAGGATGCCGAGCCTCGCGTTCATGATGGCCATGGGCATCGCTGCCATGTTCCTTGCGCCTTTCGGCATGCTCATCAGCAAGTGGGCGACTCTCGAAGCCTTCATAGTCGCAAATCCCATCCTTGCGGGCCTCGTGATATTCGGCAGCGGCATAACCCTCTTCTTCTGGACCAAGTGGCTGGGGAAGATAATAGCCGTCTCCAGGCTGCACAAGCCAATCAGTGAGAAGATGCACAGGGACGAGCTTTCGGCGCTCATCACGCTCGTAGCCCTGACGACAGGCCTGTGCCTGCTCTTCCCGCTCGTCTCGCAGTACATGGTCGAGCCCTTCATCCAGCAGTCCTACGGCACCACCATGCACCTTTACCGGGACAACATCATGATGATGTTCTTCATGTTTGCTGCATCCATGGCCCTTCCCTTCAGCATGCTGCACTTCAGGAAGGAGAGGCTCCGGCTTCCGATATACATGGGCGGCAGGCCCAATGCCGCGGGGAAGTTTGCAGGGAGCGCTGGCATCGAGCGGGAGCTTTCCCTTGGGAGCTACTACCTGAACGGGATGTTTGGCGAGGCAAAGCTCATGAGGATAGGGCTCATCGTCTGCCCGCTCCTCATATTCCTGATGTTCCTGGTCCTTGGGCTTAACCTCGGGGGTGTGCCGGTATGAACGTGCTCTATGGCCTCCTCTTCGTGGCCCTTGCCCCCATAATAGGCGGCATAGTCATAGGCCTGGACAGGAGGATGACGGCCCGCATGCAGGGAAGGGTGGGCCCGCCCATCCTTCAGCCGTTCTATGACGTGCTCAAGCTCTTCGAGAAGGAAAGCGCCATAGTGACGAGGCCGCAGAACCTCTTCGTCTTCGCCTACCTGCTCTTCATGGCGCTGACAGGGTTCCTCTTCTTCGCCGGGGGCGACCTGCTGCTCGTGATATTCGCGATGACGCTTTCGGAGATATTCCTGGTCCTTGCGGCATACTCGGTGAGCTCGCCCTATAGCTTCATCGGCGCGGAAAGGGAGCTCGTCCAGCTCATGGCATTCGAGCCCATCATACTGCTTTCCGCGGCGGGCATGTACCTTGCGACCGGAAGCTTCTACGTCGTGGACATCGCCTCCTCCAGCGTGCCGGTCATACTGATGATTCCCGGGCTCTTCATCGCGCTGGCCTGCATACTGACGATGAAGCTGCGCAAGTCGCCGTTTGACCTTTCCACCTCCCATCACGCTCATCAGGAGCTAGTGAAGGGCGTCACGACCGAGTTCTCGGGTTCGACGCTTGGCGCAGTGGAAATCACCCACTGGTACGAGACCGTCTTCGTGCTGGGGTTCCTGTACCTCTTCTTCGCTTTCGACCCGCTGCTCGCGTTCGTCGCGGTCGCGCTCACCTACATGCTGCAGATATTCATAGACAACGCCTATCCGAGGTTCAAGCTCGACCGCGCGCTCAAGAGCTCGTGGATAATCACCCTCGTCCTCGGGATGAGCAACGTGATAATCCTGTGGCTCTACGTGCATGGAGGCCTCTGAAATGTCGTACTTAAATAAATCCCCGTGGATAATCCACTACGACGGCTCCAGCTGCAACGGCTGCGACATAGAAGTCATCGCATGCCTGACGCCGCTCTACGACGTCGAGAGGTTCGGGATAATAAACACCGGGAACCCAAAGCACGCCGACATCCTGCTCATAACCGGCTCGATAAACGAGCAGAACATCCAAGTCGTGAAGAACATCTACGAGCAGATGCCAAGGCCAAAAGTCGTGGTGGCGATAGGCATCTGCGCGACGTCCGGCGGGGTGTTCAGGGAATGCTATAACGTCATGGGCGGCGTGGGCAAGGTGCTGCCGGTGGACGTGTACGTGCCGGGCTGCGCCGCAAGGCCTGAAGCCATCATCGACGGCGTGATGAAAGCCCTCGCGATACTCGAACGGAAGAAAAAGGAGTTGAAGAAGAGATGAATTGGGAAAACCAGCCGCTGAAGGCCGTATCGCAAAAGGAACTCCTTTCCGGGGCCAAAGAGCTCAAAAAGCAGGGCTACAGGATCGTGCAGATATGCTGCACCATGATTGAGGGCAAGTTCGAGCTCACCTACTCATTCGACAAGGACTACAAGTTCACAAGCATGCGGGTCACGGTCCCGCTGGAGGCAGAAGTCCAGAGCATAACCGGCGTCTACGGCGGGGCGTTCCTGTACGAAAACGAGATAAAGGAGCTCTTCGGAGTCAAGTTCACGGGCATCAACATCGACTACAACGGCCACTTCTACAAGAAGAAGATTGATGCGCCGTTTGGGAAGAACGCGGGGGTGGCAGGCAAATGACGGCACAGACACAGTCGCCAGCTGCGCCGGCTCACGTGCCCAAGAGGACGGTCATACCGTTCGGACCCCAGCACCCGGTGCTGCCCGAGCCCATACACCTGGACCTGGTGCTCGAGGACGAAAGAGTGGTGGACGCGCTGCCCTCCATCGGCTACATCCACCGCGGCCTCGAAAAGCTCGTCGAGAAGAGGGAGTTCTCCGAGTACGTGTACGTGATTGAGAGGACGTGTGGCATCTGCAGCTACATCCACGGCCTTTCCTACAGCCAGGCGATAGAAAAGATTATGGGTCTTGAGGTGCCGGAGAGGGCGCTTTACCTTCGGACGATTGGCTCGGAGTATTCGAGGATGCACAGCCACCTGCTCATCCTGGGCTGCCGTGCCGACGGCATGGGCTTTGAGAGCCTCTTCATGGGCCTCTGGAAGGTCAGGGAGAAGATACTTGACCGCATGGAAAAGAGCCTTGGCGGCAGGGTGATACAGGGCACCTGCAAGGTCGGCGGCGTGAGAAAGGACATACCAGGCGAGTCGCTCGATGAGATAGTCACTGAGATGGCAGGCATAGAAAAGGACATAAAGGAGCTCACGGGCACCCTCCTTCGGGACGGCTCGGTCAAGCACAGGCTCAAGGGCGTGGGCATGATGGGGAAAAGCGACGCCTACTACCTTGGTGCCGTGGGGCCGACCGCGAGGGGAAGCGGCGTGATGAACGACATGAGGAAGCTGGGCTACGCAGCCTACGGGAAGATAAAGTTCAATCCGGTTCTCGAGACCGGGGGCGACTGCTACGCGAGGACAGCCGTCAGGGTGAATGAGCTCTTCCGGTCGGCCGACATCATCAGGCAGTGCGCAAAAAAGATTCCGGACGGACCGATAGACGTGAAATTCACCGGCTACCCGAAGGGCGAGTACTTCTCCAGAGTCGAGCAGCCCCGCGGGGAGGCCGTGCACTACGCCAAGGGCAACGGCACGCCGTTCCTGCAGAGGTTCCGCGTCAGGACCCCGACGTTCGCCAACATCCCGCCGCTCATACACATGCTGAAGGGATGCGAGCTTGCGGACGTCCCGGTCATAATACTTTCCATAGACCCGTGCATAAGCTGCACGGAGCGGTGAGGCGGCAAAGGAAGGAAAGCAAAGGATGTGAATGACATGGCACTGGGGATGACCAAGAACCTGCTCAAGAACCTCTTTTCCAGGCCAGCCACGCTCATGTATCCTAAGACTCCTGCAAAGCAGTTCCCGGCAACGCGCGGGCATCTTGAAAACGACATAAACCGCTGCATCTTCTGCGGGTCCTGCCAGAGGAAGTGCCCGGCCGTTGCCATAATCGTCGACCGCGCCGAAAGGAAGTGGGAACTCGACGTCTTCCGCTGCGTTTCCTGCGGCTGCTGCGTCGAGGTCTGTCCTGTCAAGTGCCTGAGGATGGATACAGGCTACACGGCGCCGACTACGGAGCACGCCATGAAGGTCACCATGAAGAAGGAGCTGCCGGCGGCGCCCGCTGTCCAAGCCCCGGTGCAGGCTGCCGCAAAGAAAGCAAAGCCCAAGTCCCGGAAGAGGAAAGCAGCCAGGCGCGCAAAGCCCGGAAGGCAGAAGAAAAAGAAGTGATGCCCATGCAAGTGATCGGGCAGTACTCGTTCATGGACGGCGCAGGCATCATGGAAAGGGAAAGGCCCGCCGAGCTGTTAGAAGTTCTCGATGCCATAGGGCGCGTTGACCTTTCGAAATGCGCGGAGCCGGGAAAGCCCGCTCTCTCCTCCCCGAAGAGCATTGCGGACGAAATCCTTTCAAGGCTCTATACAAAGGGATGGGCGAAGGCAAGGATACCCATGGAAAAGGAAGGCAGCGCCATCGAGGGTGACGCGCGCAAGAACGGCGTCGGCCTGGAGATACAGTTCGGCGGCTACTCGTTCCTCGGCTGGGACTCCTTCCGAAAGATTGCCATCTCGGGAAAGCATGGAATCTACAGGTACGGCATCGAAATCGCTCCCATGGCCTCCCTTCGGAGGAGGATGTCGCAGGGCGTGGGCTCCTTTGAGCAGGCAAAAGAAAAGCTAGAGAAGGCAGGCAGTCCGGACCTTTCCGTGCCGGTCCTGCTGCTGGGTATAGACGGCTAGGAACCTTTTGCGGCGAGCTCTATCTTGTCCTTGTAGAATTCGCGTTTCTTGTCTATGCAAAACTGGAGCCTCTCGTACACGAGGTCAAACCTCGGATCCTTCTCCGGGTCATTCATCGCGCTGGTGAGCGTTTCCTGCGCCATGCCGATGCTGGCGGGTATGTTCTCGTACTGCCCCATGAATTCGTACCTGTCCGCTTCAGTCAGGTACCATTCCACCGTGTTCCTTGTCTGCCAGAGTTCTGCCATTATAGTGCTATGGCGCAAAGTTTTTTAAAACGGTCGCTCACGTCTCATTTCACGTACAGCCTGCAGTGGCAGTAGCCGTCCCTTGCTATCTCGTCTTTATGGTAGACGCAGGGGCAGATGTTCTTTTTGTCCTCTTCCTTTTTTCCGGACACGAGCCTGCAGGGGCAGTACCTCGCCCCGTGCTTCTTCTCGTTCCTCAGCAGGCCGTCTATGATGGCGTCGACAATCCTGCCGTCCGGGTTGAGGCGGAAGCCCTGGCTCTTGGCGTACTTCGCGTAGCCTTCCTTTATCTTCTTCCTGTCCTTTTCCATAACAAACTTTCCCTTCATCTGAAAATAAAAGCAAACGGGACCGCTAAAAACCAAAAGCGGCCTTTACTTGCTTATCGCTTCGACAGGACATGTTGAGATGCCTTCGTCGATGCACGCAGCCTTCGGGTTCTTGACGACGGACTTGCCACCCTTCATCTCGAATCCCTGCGGGCAGACCGCAGCGCACGCGCCGCAGCCTATGCACTTGTTCTTGTCTACCTTCACAACCATTCGAAAACCTCCTTTAAGGATAACTAATTATGTGCGGCCCTGCTTAAAATATTATCTTTTTTTACCAGCTCTCTCCAAGGCCGTCCGTCACGTAGCAGGAGCCGGCAGAGCACATCATCCCGGCCTTCCTGCACGTCGTCTTCGCCTTTGCGGACTCCGAGCCCGGCTGCATCCAGAGCATGGGCACGCCAAGGGAAGTGCACTCCTCCGCTACCTTCTCCGTCACTTCTGGCCTCGTCACGGTTATGACGAGGTCTGGCTTCCCGGGGAGCGACGAGACGGACGGGTAGCACCTGTCGCTTCCTATGCATTCCTCCCGCGGATTCACGGGATACAGTGACCGAAAGCCGAGGGCCTTCAGCCTGTCGTATAGCCTCCTTCCCCACTTG
>JAZDJY010000105.1:0-3761 GCA_043803615.1 Candidatus Aenigmatarchaeota archaeon
ATAACACTTGTAGCATATTTTTGTCAAAGGTTTACTTTGAGTGAGGTTCGTTGGGGTAATTGAAATGGCAAATGGGACTAACAAGGAGAAAGTCGTCCTTGCGTATTCGGGCGGTCTGGACACTTCGTGCATACTCAAGTGGCTGCTTGAGCGGGGCTATGATGTGGTTGCGTACATCGCGGACATCGGCCAGCAGGAGGACTTTGAGAAAGCAAAGCAGAAGGCGCTCAAGATAGGCGCGTCAAAAGTGATCATCAAGGACCTCAAGCTGGAATTTGTCACTGATTACATATTCCCGGCGATAAGGGCGAATGCCATTTACGAGGGAAGGTACCTGATGGGCACCTCGCTTGCAAGGCCGCTCATTGCAAAGTACCAGATGACAGTGGCTGCGGAGGAGGGCGCGCAATACGTCTCGCACGGAGCGACCGGCAAGGGGAACGACCAGGTGCGCTTCGAGCTTTCTTACCTTGCGCTCAACCCGAAAATCAAGATAATCGCGCCATGGAAGAACGCGGAGTTCCTCGCGCAGTTCAAGGGAAGAGACGATTTGATACGCTATGCGAAGGCGAGCGGCATTCCGGTCGATGCGACGCTCAAGAAGCCTTATTCGGAGGACGAGAACCTGATGCACATATCGCATGAGGCTGGCATACTTGAGGACCCTGGAAAGATTCCGGATGAGGGGGTTTATTCGAGGACTGTTTCGCCTCAGAAGGCGCCGGACAAGAGCACGATTCTTGAAATCCACTTCAAGGATGGCACGCCTGTGAAGGCAGTGAACAAGTCCGATGGGACGGTGAAAGAGGATCCGCTGGGGCTGTTCCTGTACCTGAACAAGGTGGGCGCGGACAACGGGGTCGGGAGAATAGACATGGTGGAGAACCGGTTTGTGGGAATAAAGTCGCGGGGCCTTTACGAGACGCCGGGCGGGACGATATTGCACACCGCGCACAAGGACATCGAGTCGATTGCCATGGACAGGGAGGTCATGAGGCTGCGGGACATGCTCACTCCGAGATACGCGGAGATAATATACAATGGGTTCTGGTTCTCGCCTGAGATGGACTTCCTCAATGCGGCGTTTGACAAGAGCCAGGAGCTCATCGACGGCAAGGTGACCCTTGAGATTTACAGGGGCAATGTGTTTACAAGGGCAAGGGAGTCGCCGTCATCGCTCTACGACCAGGATTTGGGCTCGATGCACATAGAAGGAGGGTTCAACCAGATGGATTCGGCAGGGTTCATTCGGGTGAATGCGATAAGGCTGATGGCGCACCGGGCGATTATCGACAAGATGGCGAAGAGGAGGGGGAAGAAGTAGGCGCCTTTCCCTTTTTTTCAATTTCGTTTGTAAACATTCTTCCGATGCCCCAGAGTAACTACGAAAATGGTTTTGTTTTCGTGGTCAATTTTCGCCAAGGCGCGGAAGTCGCCCGCCCGGAGCTTGTAATCTTCCCTTCCTTCCAAGCGCTCAAAAAAATGGTTAGGGTTCGAAGCTGCTGCCTCGAACTTGGCAAGAATGCGCTCTGAATCTTTTGTTTCAAGCTTTCGGAGCACAGAAAGGGCTTCGTCTGAAAAAATGATTTGGTAGGTCATTTGGACAGCCCTAGTTTTTTCCTGACGTCTGAAAGATTGTGGGTGCGGCCCTCTCTGATATCACGCAAGCCCCGCACGAACGAGGCCCTGAACTCGCTGCCATATTCGCCTTCAGAGTCGGAGCTTGGAACAAGGTCGATGAGAGTGTTTAGCACTTCGTCGTATGTCTCATGGCCATATTTTAGTTTTGAGAGTCTGTTGCGCGTCGCCGGAGCAATTTGTATGGTTGTATAATCCATGTATAGTCACCTATTGATTAACTATACACAAACATAAAAACCTTTCCTTAGATTACCGGCCTCTTTGTAAGATGGTCGGCAAGCGAGAGAGGCTCGAATGGCATGCCCTTGCATTCCTCGGAAATTCGCCTGCCCAGCTCTTCGGCCGAGAGAAGCTCCTGCTTCCCGGTTGCGCGGATGCGCACTGCCAGTTTGCCGGATGCGATTTCCTTGTCTCCGATTACTGCGATGAACGGAACCCAGTGCTGCTCGGCATCACGCACCTTCTTCTGCAATGTTTCACCCCGGTCATCCAAGTCTGCGCGGATGTTCATTGATTTTAGCTGGTGCAGGATTTTTTCGCAGTGGGGCAATTGCGCATCCGAGACCGGAACTATGCGCACCTGTGTCGGGGAAAGCCAGATGGGGAACATCGGCACTTTTCCGGCTGCCTTTTGCATTGCCTCCCATTCGAGCAATGCGTAGATGTTGCGGTCCGTGCTGCCGGAAATCGAGGTGTGCAGGAGGTATGGGCGCTGCTTCTGCCCTTTCTCATCAACGTATGCAATGTTGAACGTTTCAGCATTCTCAACGTCTATTTGCACCGTGGAGAGCGCGGACGCCTTGTCAAGGCAATCAATCACGTTGAACTCGAATTTGGTGATGAAATATGCGTAGCGCTCGGAGAACATTTCCACAAGCACCGGCTGGCCGAAGCGCTTCACGAGGTTCGCATACCACTCCTTGTTCTCGTTGTACCAGTCGCGCTGGATGCGGAATGCTGCTTCATACGATGGGCCGAGCATGTTCATCCAATCAATGCAGAGGCCGAACTGCTCGGAGAATGCGGTGCGCGCGCCGTCTGCATCCTTTGCAAAGGTGTGCATATCCGGCATTGTGAACACGCGAAGGCGGCGCAATCCCGCGACTTCACCAGACTGCTCGCGGCGGAATGAGTATTTGGTGAGCTCAAAGAGCTTTATTGGCAGGTTCTTGTGGCTGATTACCAGGTCAGATGCAATGAGGAACTGGCCGAAGCATGCAGCGAAGCGGAGAAAATACTCCTTCTCATCGCTCTTCACGACGTATTGGCGCGCTGGGAAGCGGTTTAAGTATTTCTTGAGGCAGGGATGCTCGAAGTCGTACATTATCGGGGTCTCGACCTCCATTGCGCCATAGCCTATGCAGACGTCCATGATGCGCCGCTCAAGCAGCTTCTTCATGAGCCTGCCGTTGGGATACCAGCGAAGGTTGCCGGAGTCGGAGGCGGGCTCGTGCGATGCTATTGCGTGCTCGCGCATGAGCGCGATGTGCGGAGGCTCGCGGTCGTAGGCGCGCACCTTGTTCGTCTCGTAATTCGCGAATTTCTGCAAAAGGGGATGCTTGGAGAAATCAAACTGCGCAACAGGCGCGAGCTTGCCGTCAGGCGTCAGGATGAAGTATTCGCGCTTGACGCTGTCGTCTGCCTTGAGGGATTCGGAAACGACTTCCTTTGCGGCGGAAGTTGCAGCGGAAATGTCCCTGATGCCGATGTCTGCTGCCTGCGCCGCATCTTTTCCGCCTTTTGGCGCCGCGCCCCCCGCACCGAATTGCCTTGAGAGCTCCGAGAGCGGGTGGCCCTTGCACCGTATGTCGAATGATTTGTACCAGCCGAATGGCGCGCGGGTGACGGAGTAGGTGGGGTCGGAAGCGAGAATAGCCTCGGTCTTTTTGAGGGTGGAAAGGGCAATGTCAAGGGGCGAGGGGCTCGAGGTAAGGTGCACGAACGGATAAATGACGACTTTTTTCGTTTTCACCTGATTGCAAACATTCAGTATTTCCTTCGCTGCCTGCGCTGCGACCGCGTCGGAGTCAGTATCGTCCTTCTCGACTGCCGCGAATGCGACCAGGCACTCCTCTATGCGCTTCTTCTCCTTCTTCACGTCCTCTGCCGCCTTCACCGCT
>JAZDJY010000106.1:0-2775 GCA_043803615.1 Candidatus Aenigmatarchaeota archaeon
GAAAGATGTACAACCCGGAGGAGACCATAGGCGTCATAGCCGCGCAGTCGCTTTCCGAGCCCGCAACGCAGATGACCATGAGAACCTACCACTTCGCAGGGACCGCAGGAATCCAGGTGACTCTCGGCCTCCCAAGAATCATAGAGATATTCGACGCAAGGAAGGAACTGGAGACCCCGACGATGACGATAAAGCTCCTCCCCGAGTTCCAGACCATGGAGAAGGCAAAGAAGGTCGCGGAGAACATCAAGGAAGTGAAGCTTCGTGACCTCGTAGTGTCCGACATCCTCGACCTTACGAACCTCGAGGTGATATGCACGCTAGATTCGAAGATGCTTAAAGTGCTGGACTTGGACATGAAGGAAATCGAGAAGGACGTCAAGCTCAAGAAGGTCAAGGTCGAGACCTCGGGCCACGAGCTTAAGCTGACGAGCACGAGCATGGACGTGAAGAACCTGCACAAGCTCAAGTACAAGCTCCTGGAGCTTCACATAAAGGGCATAAAGGACGTGACGCAGGCGATCGTCAGCAAGGAAATGAACGAGTGGGTGGTAACGACCCTTGGCTCAAACCTCAAGAAAGTGCTCAAGATTCCAGGCGTCGACGCCAACAGGACCACGTGCAACAACATATTCGAGGTGTTGGAAGTCCTCGGCGTGGAGGCCGCAAGGAACGCTATAATCCACCAGGCCAAGTACACGCTCGACGAGCAGGGCCTTGGCGTGGACGTAAGGTACATAATGCTCCTTTCGGACCTCATGACGTTCACGGGCGACATACAGGCGATAGGAAGGTACGGCATAGCCGGGCAGAAGAGCTCGGTGCTTGCGAGGGCAGCATTCGAGGAGACGAAGAAGCACCTGATATCGGCAACCATCAGGAACGATTCCGACGACCTTTCCGGCATCGTGGAAAACATCATGGTCAACCAGGTCATACCCGCAGGGACCGGGGCGTTCGGCCTCATCGGGCAGATACCCGAGGTCCCGGCCCACCTGAAGGTCCCTGCCGAAGCATCGGACGGGGATGCGCAGGAGGGACCCGCAAAAAAGAAGAAGGCTGCAAAAGGCCCGGCAAAGAAGCACGAGACGGCGCGCAAGAAGCCCGCGGTTAAGGCCGCTGCGAAGAAGAAGGCTGTAAAAAAGGCTGCCGCGAAGAAGCCCGTAAAGGCAAAGGAAAAGGCGGTGAAAAAGAAGGCCAAGGCGCCGGCGGCAAAGAAAAAGGCCGCGGTGAAGAAGGCTCCTGCGCCAAAGAAGAAGACGGGAAAGCCCGCAAAGAAAGCCGGGAAGAAGTAGCCTGCTCCCGGGAACGTGAAAACGCAATGTATTTATAAGTATCCCTACAAGTATTAGATAATTTGACAGGTGCCATTATGCCCGAATATGAGGTAAGCGTGATTGCAGGCGTCCAGGCCACCTTGGAAGGCGGAGTCCTTAAGGTGAAAGGCCCGAAGGGCGAGCTTTCAAGGGAGTTCTCACACCATGCGATAAAGGTCGTGAAGGATGGGGAAAAGATAACCATAAGCTCCGGGGACGAGAGGAAGAAGGTGAAGGCCATGATGGGCACGTGGAGGGCCCACATGAAGAACATGATGACGGGCGTCACCAAGGGCTGGAAGTGCACGCTGAAGCTCGTCTACGCCCACTTCCCGGTGAAACTGGAACACAAAGGCAACAAGCTCATGATAAGGAACTTCATCGGGTCGAGGGCCGACCGGAGCGCGGAGATACTTTCCGGCGTTGGCATAAAGATAACCGGCGACGTGATAGAGCTTTCCGGGACGGACAGGGAAAAGGTCGGCCAGACCGCCGCAAACATAGAGACGGCAACAAAAGTCAGGGGTTTCGATAGGAGGGTCTTCCAGGATGGCATTTACGTGACGGAGAAGACCGACGAGGCGAAGTGACGGAGCTGATGTTATGGCTGAAGGAAAAAAGATTGCAAAGCTTCTTTTACTAAGAAAGAAGAAGAACGCGAAGAAGCCAGCCTTCAGGAGGCAGGAGAGCTGCAGGTATGCAAGGATTGGCGATGAATGGAGGAAGCCCAGGGGCAGGCACTCGAAGCTGCGCAAGGGCTATAAGGAAAGGGGCAAGGTGCCATCGCTTGGCTACGGTTCCCCGAGGGCCGTGAAGGGGCTTTCCGCGAACGGGAAGAACCCCATCCTCGTTTCGAGCGTAAAGGACCTTTCGATGCTTGATCCAAAGAAGGACGTGGCCGTCATAAAGTCTCCGGTCGGAAAGAAGAAGAGGATGGAGATTGCGGCCGAGGCCGAGAAGCTTAAGATTGAAGTGACCAACGCCTACAGGGTCAGGCTGCCAGGAAAGTAGCGGAGAATCACATGCTGTTCACGGAGAAGTGCCACGTCTGCGGGACCCAGGGCAAGCTTTGGCAGAAGAAGCCTGACGTCTGGAAGTGCCCGAGCTGCAAGAGCGTCTTCTCGCACTTCGGCGTCGTCCTTGAAACCGAGATAGAATCCGAGGATTTCTGGAACTGAACTGATTAACTGATTTATTGCCCGGTGCCAATTACTCACCATGTCAGCGGCAAAGAGAGAACTCGTCTACTCGCTTCTGAGGAAAGTCCCAAAGGACAAGGTGACGACTTATAAGGAGCTTGGGATGGCCGCAGGCGTGCACCAGAGGGTAGTAGCGGCATACATGAAGACGAATGATGACCCGGTGAGGATACCATGTTTTCGTGTCATAATGTCAAACGGTGATATCGGAGGATACGGTTTCCTTGGGCCGAAGGCAAAGGAAGAGCTTCTCAGAGGAA
>JAZDJY010000107.1:0-3534 GCA_043803615.1 Candidatus Aenigmatarchaeota archaeon
GAAAGCAAGGGAACGCATTCCCGCCTTCTTCTTTCCCGACTTTATGTTCCCGGTGACGGACACTGTCCTGAATATGACGCGGCTGTCTCCTATCTGGTGTATGAGCGCAAGGGAGAGCTTGACGTCGTCGACAGACTTCGGAGTGCACGAAAGCCACCCTTCCATCCTCTCCTGGTCCCACAGGTTCCTCAGGAGCCTCAGTGCCGAGAGCGAGACGCCCTTCTCACCCATCCAGCCGAGCGCGGAATCCATGACGGCTCCCTTCACTTCGTCGTAGCCCGGGCGCTTCTCACCCGTCACCCTGAACACGACGTACCTCTTCTTCTCCTTCATGCTCGGCATCCTCCTTATCTTCATTCCTCCACCTCCACGCCGCGCATGACCCACTTCCCGGAGAGCCTCTTCCCGCCCTCCATCGCAAGCTGCGGCCCCAGCGCATCCCTTATCTGCGGGTCCCGGAAGCCAAGGAGCCTTCCAAGCGCCGAAAGCTCCGAGGGCGACCTCAGGCCGAAGGCCGATGCCGCCCCGGAAGAAATGACGAATGGCGCCCTTTCCTTCCTCACGGCCTGTGCGTTCTTGAGCATCTGCGAGAATGCTTTCCCCCTGTCCGCAAGGGACGTGTGCAGGAGCGGGGCAAACTCGAATGCTATCCTCATGCCGTTCTCCCTTGCAAGCCTAGCCATGATGACGTCTATCTTCGTTTCCGCGCCCGGGAGGAGCAGCGCAATCCCAGGGGTCTCCGCAGCGGCCCTGTTGACGTCATCCGACGTCCCAACCACGGCAACCATCGCATGGGACTTTCCTGCCTTCCTCACCATGTCCGCGACCTGGCCGGGCTTTCCCGGCTGCAGGAGTATCCCGAACATGACCTGCGGCCCGCCGCCGCTCTTCTTTTCCTGCGCCGCCGCCTCTGAAAGGATGCAGATGCCAGACCAGCCAAGGCTCGCCGCCATCTTCGATAGCTCCTCCGGAGGCTGCGGCGCCCTCACGCAGTAGTCCCAGTATGATGCTACCATATGAGTAATTTGCATGAGTGGAATAAGAAACCGTGCGTTTAATCCGTCCATTTAATTAGCACTCCTTCGAAACTATCAACATGGGCATAGAAGAGGACAGGGAGATGCTCCTCGCAAAGCTCGTGGGCGAGGGGTACCTGAAGACGGAGAAGGTCATAGAGGCATTCCGTGAAGTCCCAAGGGAGATGTTCGTCCCGCAGGACCAGGCGATGCTCGCCTACAAGGACTATCCCCTGGACATAGGAAGCGGGCAGACGATTTCGGCCCCGCACATGTCGGCTCTGATGACGGAACTGCTCCGAGTCGCAAAGAAGGACAGCGTGCTTGAGATAGGGGCGGGCTCGGGCTACCAGACGTGCTTGCTCGCAAAGCTTGCGGGGACGGTCACGACCGTCGAGATAGACCCCGACCTTGCCCTTGCCGCTCAGGAGAACCTGAAGAAGTCCGGCTGCAGCAATGCGAGGGTGGTCCTGGGCGACGGAAGCTTTGGATACCCGCAGCTTGCGCCCTACGACAGGATAATCGTGACGTGCGCGGTGCCTGAGATATTCAAGGCATGGAAGAACCAGCTGCGGGACGGCGGCATCCTCGTCGCGCCGGTCGGCGGCTTCTACCGCCAGGAGCTCACGGTCGTCCGGAGGCGCGGCAGCGAGTTTTCGGAGGAGACCCACGGCGCCTGCGTCTTCGTGCCTCTCCGCAGCCAGTAGCAGGAATCTTCGGGAATGCTTCCCTCGCCTCCGCTGTGGCGGAATCTGTTTAATAATTGCCGTGTGGATATTCTCTTTCAGTGAATGTTATGTCGCTTGCAGTTCCAAACGCACTCAATGCGGGAAAGCAGGCGCTCGTGAGCATGACGTTCTTTTTCCTCCCGGTCATGCTCTTCGGCATGGGCCTTTCGGGGCTGCAGATAGGAATCCTCATGTCCGTCCTGACGGTCGTGATCTTCCTCTCATCGTTTCCCATAGGCGTCATAAACGACAGGCTCAGCATCCGCTACGTGATGATGCTGGGCATGTTTCTTGAGTCCGCATTCTTCTTCGGTCTTTCCTTTGCGCGCGGCTTCCCAGAGCTCCTGCTCGTCTTCATCGTGGGCGGCCTCGGGGGCAACATGGTGGACACGAGCATACGAAGCCTCGTCTTCAAGAAGGCGGAAGATTCGGTGAGGGGAAGAAAGTTGGGCTTTTACCAGTTCGTCTCGAGTGCGGGCTCCGGTGCAGGCACGCTCCTTGGCGGCACGCTGCTCTGGCTCCTTTCGTTTAACGGCGCCCTCATCATCTCCGCGGGAGCATTCCTTGTCATGGGCATTGCATCACTCCTGGTCGCGGACACCGTAAGGGAGAAGTTCCCGCTGCGGCAGTACGGGCGTGTCATCTTAAGGAAAACGAGTGTGCTCTTCTTCCTGCCGCTCTTCATCTTGGGACTGCACTGGGGCGCTGAGAACACGTCCTACGCAATGTTCCTGAGATCCTCGCTTGGCCTTGACTTGTTCCTTTCCGGCATCTACATGGGCATACCGATAATCCTTCTGGGTGTCGTCTCGCTTTCTGCCGGCCGCCTGATAGACACGAAGGGCTCTGCAAGGAAGACGTTCATTCTCGGCTTCTTCCTATCAGGCGCAGGTCACATACTTATGACGGTCAATAACGTTCCGCTGTCTTTTGCCTTCCGCCTCGTGCACGAGGTAGGCGACGGCCTTGCGATGGTAAGCTATCTCGTCATCTTCGCGAAGATGTTCAAAAAGGAGAGCATAGCCGGGGAGACCGGGGCCGCAAGCGCTGTCATTCTATTTGGCTCGGCCCTCGGGGCCATCGTTTTCGGACAGGTGGGCTACGCCTTAGGCTTTGCGTGGCCGCTCATAATATCGGGAGCCCTCACAATAGCGTCCGTTGCCATCATCCTCATCGCGGGGAAGCGCATCAGTTTCTAGTCCCTGGGCCGCCTGGTAGAGAAGACAGCGTATATCACCACGGCAGACACAGCGATGAGCGCAATCGCCCACGGCGCAAGGCCCGGGAACTCGTGGGGCATGACGACCCTCACGTCTATTATCGCCATGTCCTCGACCTTGGACTCAAAGCCTGCGCGCGTCGTGTTCGCGATTATGGCAAGCTGGTAATCCTCCCCGACGTCGGAGGTGTAGACGGCCACGTGGATGGTCTTGGATTCCTTCGGGAGGAGCGTGACGTTCAGGTCCCTTGCGCCCGGGCCGGGCACGCCGACGGATTCGTTCATGAACTTTGCGTGGGGATAGCCCAGGAGCACTATCTTTATGGTGTCCTCGAATGCCTGCCTGTTGGAAATGGTCAGCGTGACGATCCTGTTCGAGCCCAAGGTCATGTATACGTTGTCGGTGTCAGAGTCCAGCTTCATGGGTTTGAGGACGAGGAAGCTGCGGCTCACAGTGATGTTCTCGTTACCCGCCCTGTCGACAGCGAAGCCTTTGTAGGTGACGTTGTAATCCTTGTACCATGGCCCGGCGGCAAGGGTGCATCCGCGCACGTAGTCGCCGCAGTTCATC
>JAZDJY010000108.1:0-2139 GCA_043803615.1 Candidatus Aenigmatarchaeota archaeon
CTCCCCCAGCTCGCGCGCCTTTTTCTCGAATACTTCAATGAACGCGTGGCCGATGATCTTCCTCTTCTGTTCTGGATCCGCTACGCCTGCCAGGCCGTCGATGAAGGCTTCGCTTGCGTCCACGACTTCGAAGTGGAAAAACCCGGCCTTGCGGAAGAACTCGCGCGTCTCTTCAACCTCCCCTTTGCGCATCAGCCCGGTGTCGATGAACACGCAGTAAAGCTGCTTTGGCACGGCCTTGTTCAACAGCGCCGCGGCGACGAGGGAGTCGACTCCTCCGGAGACTGCAATGAGCACCCCGTCGCCTCCTGCTTCTTTTTTGACTTCCTCAATGAGCCGTTGGTCAAGGCCGGCAAGAGAGTAATCTTTTTTTGCCTTGCATGCACCGAAGACGAAATTCGAGAGCATCCTCGTTCCGTTCGTGGTGTGCATTACCTCCGGGTGGAATTGGAATCCGTAGAGCCTTTTTGCCTTGTTCTCGAACGCCGCCACCGGGCACTTGGGAGTGCTTGCCGTCGCGGCGAAGCCTTCGGGGAGCGTGCTTACCGCGTCGCCGTGCGACATCCAGACCTGCTCCTGCCTTGCGAGCCCCTTGAACAACTCGCTTCCTGCTGCTACCTTGATTTCCTCCTTTCCGTACTGCCTCTGTTCTCCGCGTTTTGCCAGCGAGCCGCCATAGCGGTGCGCGATAAGCTGTTCGCCGTAGCATATCCCGAGCATTGGTATGCCGAGGCCGAAAATCCGCATGTCCGGCATTATCGCATCCTTGGCAGTAATCGCCGCCGGGCCTCCGGAGAGTATGATGCCGTCCGGCTTGAGCACCTTGATTTCCTCGAGGCTGGCATTATAGCGCATTATCTCCGCCTTGGCGCCCAAATCCTTTATCCTGCGGGCGATGAGGTGGACGAACTGCGAGCCGAAGTCGAGAACGATAATCATGTGCACTTCCCCCCTTGCGGAATGCCCGCGAAAGAATACTTCAGAATTAGCAATTATTAGAGGAAAAAGGGGTTAATAATGGTTGTGCCTTCCCCTCCGCAAAAACGGGTAGTTCAGTTACCCGGTTAGGCGGTTTCTACACGTTCACCTTCGAGTGGGGGAAAAGAGGGACGCAGTGTTTTTAAGGCTCCCTCTTCTTTGGCACGAATTTCAGTATTTCAACCTGCTGCCTTTCAATGACATGGTGGTCTGGGCGGTCCTGCTGGTGGGCTTCCAGGAGTTTCCTCATTGCTTTGCAGGTGAAATTATAGCCGCCTTTTGGCAGTTGTGCCGCGACCTCAATCAAGTGGTCCCCTTCTTCTGTATGTGAAACTGTTGTCTTTGCCCCTTCTGGCGCATCTCTTTCTATGGACTGGGCTATTCCTTTGATTGCGCTTTCCCTAACCATGTCTTTGTGGATTGTCACTTGAAGGGTTATGCTGCCAGAGCCGTCATGCATTTTCTCGCTGCTGCAGGAGACCTGTTTTCCTTCCGGAATCGTCAGCATGCGTTTGAATACTTCGTGCACTCCAACCACCCAGAGAATTGTTTTCCAGCAAGATAGTTAAACGTTTCCCGCTTCTCCAGAGCACTTTCTTCGCTTTTTGCCGTATCGCGCTTCGTTTGCTGCAAACCCTTATAAACATCGGAAGGCAAATGTTGTGAGTATGGAAACAGGCATCAAGGTAGGGGATGTGATGCAGTCGCGCCTGGTCAGCATTGACTCGGAAAAGACGGTCCTGGAGGCAGCCAAGTTGATGAAGAAGAACAACATTGGCAGCGTCCTGATCGAGGATTCCGGAAGGATTTCGGGCATCGTGACGCACACTGACCTGGTTGAACGCTGCCTGGCGGAAGGAAAGAGCGTGTCGTGCAAGCTCAAGGAAGTCATGAGCAAGCCCCTCATCGGGGTCGAGCCCGACGCGGACATTTCCGACGCCGCCAAGCTGATGGGCAACGAGGACCTGCGAAGGCTCGTCGTCTTCAAGCAGGGCAGGATAGTGGGAATCGTCTCGGAAAAGGACATCATCAAGATATCGCCTTCCTTGTATGACCTGATTGCGGAGAAAGTCGAAGGGCATTTGCGTTGAGGAACTAGCCGGTGTTTACTTGAATTTTTCGAAAAGCGGAAGGCTTTTGTGCATGGGATGGCTCGCAAAC
>JAZDJY010000109.1:0-3244 GCA_043803615.1 Candidatus Aenigmatarchaeota archaeon
TACCCCAGGAGCGATATGAGGAAGAGCCCCGAAAGGAACCATGCGATGGCCTGCCTGTTCTTTTTTTCCTGCAGGCACTCCGTGATTTTTATGAGCACCGCCGGCACCATGAGGAAGGAAGCGTAGGAGAGCCCGGGTATGAGCCTTGCCCTCACCATGGGCTCGAAGAGCGGGATGGCTCCCACGTAGGAAATGTTCATGAATTCCGCCGCCGCCCCGATGGCGAAGAGCGGGAGGCCAAGCTTCCAGACGAGAGGGAAACCCATCGTCTTGGCGGGCACCGAGCGCCAGTATGCAAGGAGGAAGGTAGCTAAGAATAGGCAGAAGAGCAGGAATGAGTAGAGCGTCATGCCTCCCAGGCCAAGGAGCATGAAGGCAAAGAGCGAGAGCGGAAGTATTACCGCAGGGGAGAACACGTCGAAGGCCGGGCTTCCCGGGCGCCTACCTCTGCGTGTAATAGTTGACAAGGATTGCCCCGCTTGCCTGCAGGCTTTCCCTAATGCTTTGAGCGTCACTTTCATCATCAGCACTCGCGTAGTAGTACATGTGTCCCGTCTGCACGGAGGAGGCGTTGATCCCCGAAAGGAGCAGCGACAGGTCCTCTACGTCGACTGGCACCTTCACGTCCAGTATGAAGCCGGAGCCGTACGGTATCACGTCAATCCTTCCCGGGAGAAGCGAGTAGAACTCCTCGTTTGCGTTCCGCGCCTGCTGCAGGACCGTGGGCGTTATCGATGCGCCGTCGAAGGCAATGCTTCCCCTGACCTTCCGAAAGCCCTCCTTCAGGCGCAAAGGCCCCCTTTCCGGCGGGTACACGGCCTCTACCGAGACCGCTGGCGAAACGTCGAAATGGATGGCACTTGCGAGCACGTCCTTTGAGCCCATCGGCCCCTCGATTATCCTGTAGGTCTCGCCGGACTTGAGCAGGAACCATCCGGTGTATATCTCTGCGGCCTTCCCGGTGAGGTCCACGGCCTTCCCGGCAGATGTCCCCTGGACGTTCACGGTGATGTCGAACCCGTTGGATTCGAGGCTTCGCAGGTCCCTCACGACGTCGTATATCTGTATGCCGCTGTACCTAAAGACGCCTTCAGGCACGAAGGCGACGTTCTCGATTATCATGAAGGCAGCAACGGCAAGAACCACCATGACTACCTTGTGGCCCCGTTCGAGCTTCATAGATAATCATCCCTAGGAGGGCTTAAAAATAAAATAAGCTGCCTTCGCGGCCTTCCGAAAACATCGGGCGGCCTACTTCTTTATTTCCTCGTCGAAGGACTCTATCTGGTACCTCAGCTTTATGAGCATGTCGTTGGTCTTCTCAAGCGCGTGGGCCATCTGGTCCTTCTCGGACTCGAGGTTCTTTATCTGCTCCTGAAGTGACATCTTCTCAGACGAGAGGTGGGCCTTGTCCTCCTTGAGGCCATCTATCCTGTTCTGCAGGTTGCCTATGTCGTCCTGCCTCTTGCCCAGCTCTTCCTGGAGCCTGTCCCTCGTGTTCTTCAGGTCGTTGACTATGCTCTGGAGCTGCGACTCCTCGGTCTTCAGCTTCTTTATCTTTTCCTGGAGCAGCTTCTTCTCTTCCTTTATGTCCAGGGCCTTGACAACGTCCTCCGTCAGGGTGTCGACTACGTCCTTGAGCCCCCTGATGTTCTCAAGATGCTGTGCCTTTTCCTGAGGCGTCTGCGTTTGCTGATTCTTGAACTCTTCTGCCATGATTTCACCAAATACCTAATAATATATCAACAAGGCTCCTTTTATTTATTTCCCGTATCTGCTTATGAGCCTGACTATCTCGGCGAGCTGTTTGTTTATGTCCTCGACCGTCACTTCCTTCTTCAGGGCAAGGGTCATCTTGCCGTCCGCGCCAGCCTCGCCCCATCCGCCTTCCGCGTAGCTGTAGACGTATTTCTTCCCGGCCTCGGCGCAGAGCCTTGAGACGAGCGCCCGCATGACCTCGACGAGGTCCGTGAACCTTTGGTTGTTTTGGAGGAGGAGCTGGTTGATGTTCTTAAGGGTGGATATCTCGTCCTTCATCCTCTTGAAGCTGAGTCTTGCGTCCCTCATGGTGGTCACGGGATCAAGGATGTTCTCACTGAACTGCGGCGCGAGGTCCTCGACTCCCCAGCCGCACTTCCCGCAGGCGAGCTTTCCGTTTGGCGCGCCGCAGACCGGGCAGGACGTGTCGTCTTCGGGACTTCGCGCATCCGGGCCTATCTCCTCGACGACCTCTATTGCGGAGTTCCTGCCCATGTTTAGAATTCGCTTCGCTCCTTTTAATTGTAGCCACTTCCGGCCTGCCATGGGGCCGGAAGGCTTGGGCTTCGCGCACTTCCAATGTGCAGCCTGTTCCCATACGGACGCGGCAAAGCAGTAAAAAGCTTTGCTCCAAGGATTCTTCATGGACTGGGGCTACATGCAGGGCAAGGTCGAGAAGAGGATAGGCAGCATGAAGGACAACTGCGAGGTCGCCTACATCGCGCACATGAACGGTAAGCTCGACAGGGGGCATCTGGAGTTCCTGGCTGCCTACGACGTCTTCGTCAGCGAAAATACGCCTGAGGACATAATGGATTACAAAACACTCGATGAGAGGAGTGCCATATTGAATGACATACTCTCCAGCGCAAACCGCGATATGTCGAAGATAACGGGGCAGGACGAGGACATTGTCGGATTGATGGTATCCGGGATATCGAAGCTGCTGCAAGTGTACAAGGACACTATGGCACAGTCCCAGTGAAGGGCTTCATGCGCCATCGAGTTGCCTTATCAGCTCGGTTGCATAGCTTCCTCATGTCCTTGCTCGCGTATTGCATGAGGAGGCACGCGTCTGTAGCTGCCTGATTAGTTCAGTCGCGTAACTCCCCTTCGGCAGGAAGAAGGAAAGCGCAAGCGAAAGTTTCCCGGGATTCTCCCCATCTTCCGCGAAAGTCCACGAGAGGTCCCGCGGATGGCAGGTGAAGTCCCTCTCCGAGCCCCGCGAGGAAAGCTCCCTATAAGCCTTGTTTTTGAAGTCCCGGGGCTCTGTCTTTTCCTTTTCCAGTATTTTACCAACTATCTTCATCACCAACGGGTGCGTCCTCAGGTCGGTTGCGTGGCCCACGACCGGTATCTGCGTGTTTTCGGAAGAGGTCTTCGAGTACGCCTCAGCTGTTTCGTTCCATATCTTCGCCTGGTAGGCGTGCATGAGGAGTTTGAGCATGCGAAGCGGAGCGAGCCTGAGAGCCCCGGCGTAGTCCCC
>JAZDJY010000110.1:0-7274 GCA_043803615.1 Candidatus Aenigmatarchaeota archaeon
CGTTTGACGTTTCGCCGGGCGAAGGCGCCGGGCCGAGGAGGCCGGAGCTTACAAGGGTCATCCCGCTTTCCAAGTTCACGGAAAAGAACATGAACCCGTTCCCGGGCCTGTGGGTCAACATAGACAACCGCAACTGCAGGATAATGTCGGTCACAAGCGGCAGGGTGAGGGTGGACTTCAACCATCCGCTCGCGGGAAAGGAACTGACGTATGAGATAGAGATAAGAGAAGAGATAACCGACAAGAAGGAACGGATAAAGGCGCTGCTCGACCACTATGGCCTAAAGGGCGGGGTCGACGCGGACGGAAAGAAGAACGTCATAACGCTTGACAACGACAACCCGTTCATGAAGAGGATAATAGCGGAGACCCTGAAGAAGTGGGGAGACACCGGGCCTGTCGAGTTCTTTGAGAAGGAAAAGCAAAAGGCCGCGGAGAAGAAGGAAACAGAAAAGGCCCATTCGGCTCATTCACACGAAGCGCACGAAAAGAAGAAAGCAACGGAAGGCGCGGTTTAAGGCCCGTCCAAGACCAACTGACACGGCAGGCAGCGTTGCCTAATGTCCGATTTTTCGGTCCGCAAAAAAAAGGTCCGCAAAAGCTTAAATATCTAACTTACATTCTATTCATATGCCGTATGGCTGCGGGACTGGCCTGTAATGTTGCGGGCCCGGTACCTGATGAAAGCCGTCGGGTTTGGAGGATGCTAATATGGGTGTCGAGTCGATAATCAATTCCGCACTTGAGACAGGTTCATCCACGGAGATGTCCAGGCACAGGATGACCGAGAGGGTCGACAGGAACGATGAGGTTGACGAAGAGCTCAGGAAGATTCTCGAATCAAGGAAGGCCGAGATAAAGGTCGTAGGCGTCGGCGGTGGCGGAGGGAACACGATTTCAAGGCTCATGCAGATTGGCATAGTGGGCGCCGAGACGATAGCCATCAACACTGATGCGCAGGACCTGCTGTACACGGACGCCGACAGGAAGATACTTATTGGTAAGGAAATCACCGGAGGGCTTGGCGCCGGAGCCGATCCCAGCGTTGGCGCGGAGTCCGCAAAGGAGTCCAAGGAAGAGATAAAGAAGGCGCTCGAAGGCGCTGACATGGTTTTCATAGACTGCGGCCTTGGCGGCGGCACCGGGACGGGCGCAGCACCCATCGTTGCCGACATCGCAAAGAAGGTCGGCGCGCTTACTGTAGGGATAGTCACGATGCCTTTCACGATGGAGGGCAACCAGAGGAGAAGGAACGCCCAGACCGGCCTTGAGAACCTCGAGTCGGTCGTGGACACGCTCATAGTCGTGCCAAACGACAAGCTCCTCGAGATAGTGCCGGACGTGAGCATAGTGACTGCCTTCAAGGTGGCAGACGAGATACTCGTCAATGCCGTCAAGGGCATAGCCGAGCTCATAACGAAGCCCGGCCTTGTGAACCTCGACTTCGCGGACGTCCGCGCGGTCATGACATCGGGAGGCCTCGCCATGATAGGCATGGGAGAGTCCGATTCCGAGAACAGGGCTGTCGAGTCCGTCGAGAAGTCGCTAAGTAACCCGCTCCTTGACGTGGAGATAGACGGGGCGACGGGCGCGCTCATAAACGTGTGCGGCGGCGAGGGAGTCACGATAAGGGAATGCCAGGAAATCGTCGAGGCCGTGAACAACAAGATAAACCCGGACGCGAAGATAATCTGGGGAGCGCAGATAGACAAGGCCCTCGGGGACACCGTGAGGACAATGCTCATAATCACCGGGGTGAAGTCGTCCCAGATATACGGTCCCGGCAAGACCTACACCCAGCAGAAGCAGAAGGAAATAGAGAAGGTCCTGGGGATAGACTTCGTGACCAAGAGGTAGGCAAAGCCTTTCCCTTTTCAGAAATTTATATAAACCTAGGAGTAAATATATCTGAGGTAGACGATGAAAAAGCCCAACGTGAAGGCAAAGCTGCTGGAGTGGAAAAGGATACTCCAGGTCGCAAGGAAGCCGGGGAAGGACGAATTCCTTTCCTCGACGAAGATATGCGTCTTGGGGATAGCCATTATCGGGGCTATAGGCTTTGCGATATACCTGGCCTTCGCGTTCCTGGGATTTTAAGGTGGAAGAATGATATACACGCTGAGGACAACGAGCGGCAGGGAAGACATAGTAATGGACATGATAAACAGCCGTGTCAGAGCGGAAGCGCTCGACGTCAAGGCAGTCATTCACCCCACTGAGATCAAGGGCTACATATTCATCGAGGGCAGCACCGCCCACATCCACAAGGCGCTCAGGGGAGTCATGCACACGAAGGGCCTGATAGAAAAGCCTGTGGGCATAAAGGACATAGAGCACTTCATGGAGGCCAAGGCCGCATCCGACATAAACGCCGAGGAAGGCGACATCGTGGAGATAATGGGCGGCCCGTTCAAGGGGGAGAAAGGCAGGATAAAGAGGCTTGACAAGACCAAGAACGAGGTCACGATAGAGCTGATGGAGGCAAGCATCCCGATACCGGTGACGATTGCGACGGAATTCATAAAGGTGACAAAGAAGGGAACGACAGGTGGCAAGTGATGGGAGAGCAGACCATTGACACTGTGGTGGAAGGCGGCAAGGCAAGCGCAGCCCCGCCGCTCGGCCCGGCTCTCGGGCCGCTCAAGATAAACATAGCACAGGTCATTGCTACCATAAACGAGAAGACCAAGGACCTTGCGGGCATGAAGGTGCCGGTGAAGGTCATAGTCGACACGAAGACCAAGCAGTTCAGGATAGAGGTCGGAAAGCCTCCGGCATCGGCGATGATTCTCAGGGAGATAGGCATCGAGAAGGGATGCGGCACCGCGGGAAAGGACAGGATCGGGGACCTTTCCGAGGAGCAGGTGAAGAAGATTTCCAGGGCGAAGTTTGGCTTCGACGGGCCAAACTATGCAAACCAGATAAAGGGCACGTGCAGGAGCATGGGCGTAAGCATAGGCCTTGGCAAGGTCACGGACGAGGAAAGGAATGCTGCCGAGCAGCACAGGAAGGAACTCGCCGAGAAGAAGGAAACCCCGAAGGCCGAGGCCGCAGCAGAAGGGGCGGCTCCGGCGGCAGAGGCGGCTCCGGCGGCAGAAAAACAGCCCAAGCCCGCCAAGCCCAGGATGCAGAAGAAGGGGAAATAGGCCCATTTTTTTTTCGCGTGACGCGGCGGCATTAGAGGCATGCGGTTTTGAGCAAAATTTGAGCCGATAGGTTTAAATTATTTACTTCGAATACTGATTCATGCACAGGTACGACAAGGTATTCTGGATGCTGTTCGTTTTGCTAGAGGCAGCGATAATCGCGGGCAACGCGTGGAACTACACGCCGATGGGCGCGATAATGGGCTTCCTCGTGCTTGCTGTAGGCTTTGCCAGGTTCGGCGACTACATGGCCCACAAGGAAAGGGAGGTCGTGATGAGGAGTCACGAAAGCGCAATAGAAGGGATGAAGGGCTGGCTCAACAACCAGTACCAGCTGACACAGGGAATAAGGGACCTGCACGATTACAGGCTGCACAACATGGAGAAGAGGAAGATAGAACTGGAGGAGAAGCTGGAAAAGAACTATAGAGAGCTTGCGGGAAAGATACTGGACGTGGAAAACAGGCTCAACCTCGTCTCGAGGGTCGTGATAGCCCAGAGGCCGGGGCCCGTGCAGGAGAAAATCGTGAAGGTCGTGAAGAAGGTCCATAGGAGAAGGAAGCATGCCGACCCATTCGAGGCCGCATGGAAGACCATCGTTGAGATAGCAAGGAAGGACCGCAAGGTTGTGACGCTTTCGAGGAACATAAGGAACAACGTGATGGAGGCTAGCGAAAGGGCGATAAAGCTTCAGTCTGAGCTCACGAGGAAGGAAAGGACCATACTCAAGGACGAACTGAGGCAGTTCTGGGAGATACTCAGGAAGAAGGGAAGGCTCAACTTCACAAAGGACGTCGAGGATCCAAAGCTCGTCAGGCTCGGCTCCGTGATAGTGTCGCTGCTGGCCAGGCTCCCAAACGTCGAGCATAGCCTGAAGCCCAGGGTGCTTTACCTCATGGGACGCGACACGCACGCCCCGGGCACCCTCAGAAGGCGTGGGAAAAGAATTTAAATACCAGATATCATAGTTAACTAATTCCGCTGTACTACTTCGGTAGGAGGAATCGTAATGGGTATCCAAGAAAAGCTCAAGGAAGCAAGGGGCAAGTCCAAGCCACGGAAGTTTGCCCAGTCTTGGGACCTCATTCTCAACCTCAAAGACATGGACCTCAAAAAGCCGGAGAACAGGTTCAATTTCGAGCTTGCGCTTCCCGAAGGGCTCGGACGGGACCTCAAAACCGTTGTCATCGGGGACTCGCTTTTCGCAGACGCAAAGAAGCACGCGGACCTGGCGCTTTCAAGAGAAGACATAATGAAGCTTGGAAAGGACAAGAAGAAGCTCAAGAAGCTTGCCGAAGAATACGACTGGTGGTTCGGGGAAGCCCCGCTCATGCCCCTCATAGGTAAGGAGCTTGGCGTGGTCCTGGGCACCCGTGGGAAGATGCCAAAGCCGCTTCCCCCGAAGATGAATCTCGAAGGCATACTTGCAAGGGCCAAGAAGTCCATCAAGGTAAGGCTTGTCACGACCCCGGTGGTGCAGATTGCCGTGGGTTCGGAGAGCATGCCGGACGAAAAAGTCGCAAAGAACATAGAGGCGGCCATTTCCTTCATCGTGGAGAAGCTGCCGAAGGGCAAGTTCAGCATAAGGAACGCTGCGGTGAAGCTCACGATGGGCAAGCCCGTGAAGCTGGATATGTGATTTCATGGTATCAGAAAAAAATAAAAACATGCTCAAGAGCCTCTCAGGGCATCTTGAGGACTATCCGGTCATAGGGATAGTCGACATGCACAACCTTCCCTCGAGGCAGCTGCACCAGATAAAGGAGCAGCTGAAGGGGAAAGCCGTCATAACGGTGGTGAAGAAGCGTGTCATAATGCTTGCCCTGAAGGCGTCCAAGAAGCCCGGGCTTTCGGCGCTTGTGGACAAGATTCAGAGCCAGCCAGCCCTTCTTTTCAGCAGGGGAAACCCATTCGAGCTCGCAAACGACATAGCAAAATCCAAGTCAAAGGCCGCGGCAAGGCCTGGGGACATAGCGCCAAAGGACATAATAGTCTCGGCGGGGCCGACGAGCCTTCCCCCGGGGCCTGCGATAGGGGAGCTCCAAAAGGCCAAGATACAGGCGGGCGTCGTGGGGGACAAGATAGTTATTAAGAAGGACGCGCTCGTCGCAAGGAAAGGCGACGTGATAACCCCGGAGCTTGCATCGCTCCTCCCGAAGCTTGGCATAGAGCCCATGGAGATAGAACTGAACCTCATAGCCGTCTGGGACGAGGGCACGGTGTTTGGAAAGGACATACTGTTCATACCGCAGGAGCAATACGTGGCGCAGCTGCAGTTGGCATACTCACATTCGTTCAACCTGGCCGTGAGCGCAGGCTACATGACCCCTGAGACGGTGCCCGTCATCATAGGCAAGGCGCATAGGGAGGCCATTTCCCTCGCGCTTGCGGCAAACATAATCACACACGAAACTGCGGGAAGGATACTCGCAAAGGCGACGGCGCAGGCCGATGCCCTGAAGGCGCTCGTGAAGGATGCCCCGGCTCCTGCGCCTGCGAAGGCTATAGATGAGAACGCGGAAGCTGCGGCAGATGAAGCAGGGGAGGAAGAGGCGTAAGTTTATATTTGTCGGGGGCATATGGTATATGCTCCTTACACTGAAACAACGGAGGGTTTGATATGGAACTAGTATACGCGGCTTTGCTGCTCCACTCCATGAAAAAGCCAATCGACGAAGCACACGTCAAGAAGGTCGTCGAGGCTGCAGGCGGGGAAGTCGACAGCGCAAGGATTAAGGCGCTCGTCGGAAGCCTCAAGGGCGTCAACATAGAAGAGGCCATAAAGCAGGCGGCTGTCACGGCTGTCGCTGCACCGGTCGCTTCTGCGCAAGAGAAGCCTGCCGAGGAGAAGGAAGAGAGCACAGAAGACCAGGAAAAGAAAGCTGAAGAAGCAGCAGGCGGACTTTCGAGCCTTTTCGGTTAGAAGGTTACCATAAACCCCATTGTTTTGCCGGGGCAGGCTTAGTTATTGCACTGCCCGGGAACGTTTTTTAGATTAAAGGCCACGCGCCTGCCTCATAACGCGAGCCATCGGCTCCCTTTTAAATCGGTTCCCGATAACATAATACTATGCGAAAGGAGAGCGCAAAAGAGAAGCTGAAGAAGGACTTTTCGAGTAAGCCGGACCAGTACTACAGGGTCAAGCTTTTCGACGAGCTGGGCTTTCAGCGCGGGAAGTGCGCAAAATGCGGCTCATACTTCTGGACGCTGGACCCTGAAAGGACGACCTGCCCGAACCCTCCATGCGAGCAGTACAGCTTCATAGGAAAGCCTTCCATGAAGGGAATGGACTATATAGAAACGTGGAGGACGATAGAAAAATTCTTCGTGAAGAACGGCCACGAATCGATACCTTCCTATCCCGTCGTGTGCAGGTGGTTCCCGGGCCTGTATTTTACGGTCGCAAGCATAGTCGCGTTCCAGAGGTCGGTTGCAGGGCAGACCGTCTTTGAGATGCCAGCAGAAAAAGTGATAATACCTCAGGTGTGCCTGCGCTTCTCAGATATAGAAAACGTCGGCGTCACGGGGCGGCACATGACCAACTTCATAATGGTAGGCCAGCACTCGATATACGAGAAGGTCAACGGCGTGCAGAAGGGCTACTGGAAGGACACGTGCGTGCAGCTGGACTACGACCTGCTTACGAAGGCCCTTGGCCTGAAGCCCAAGGACATAACGTTCATGGAAGACGTCTGGGTAGGCCCAAACGCCTTTGGTTATTCCCTCGAATACTACGCGGGGGGCCTGGAGCTGGGCAACGCCGTCTTCACGGAGTTCGTAGGAACCCCTGAAAAATACAGGCCCATGGGCTACCGGGTGATAGACATGGGCGCGGGCCTTGAGCGCTTTACGTGGCTTTCGCAGGGCACGCACACGGCCTACGACGCAGTCTACGGGCCCGTGATGAAGGACTTAAAGAAGGCCGCGGACTTCGACGAGAGCATTTTCAAAAGGTACTCCGAAATCTCAGGAGGCCTCAATATCGACGAGGTGCAGGACGTAGGAAAAGTCAAGGCGGCGATAGCAAAAAAGCTCGGCATAACCGTCCCGGAGATGGAGAAAAACGTCGAGCCGCTGCAGGCGCTCTACGCCATCGCCGACCACAGCAAGACGCTCCTTTATGCAATA
>JAZDJY010000111.1:0-3129 GCA_043803615.1 Candidatus Aenigmatarchaeota archaeon
CCCTATTTCAGCGAATTTTAGGATATTATCCTTTCCCGTAATCGAAAGATAGTACTTTTTCCCATAACCTTTTATCGTATACTCCTGTATGTGGGAGGCGATTCCGAATCTTGCCAGAATGACATCTCTTATTTCCATTACGAACGACTTGTCGCAGCTATGGAATTTTATCTCCTTGCCACCCTTTCGCGGATCGCAGACAGAACCCTCCATCGCAAAGGCATACCTCAGGTATTCCCTCAGTATATCCAAAGAAGAATTCTTAATCCAGCCAGGTATTCTCGCTGGTTCGTCTGATTTGTGAACGTCCAGGCATAAATGCAGGAAAGCGCACAGGCTCTTGTTGCCTATTGACACCACGTCGTATCTTTCCATGTGATAATATCTTGGGCTGACATCGAATCTCTCTTTCAGTATTTCACCAAATTCCACGACCTTTTTCCTGTCCTTGCCCTGACAGAACGAAACACCACTAAGGCATTTGCTAAGTGAGCCGTCAGGCATCATGCCACAAACCCTTGCCAGTTGAAGGTCGAGCTTTAGAGGCATTCCCATCTTTATTGGCCTAGCCTTTCCGAAAACCAAGGAAATGCGACGGCCGGACTTTCCGGTAGAAAACAGCTTCGGAACATCGGCTTCTTCTATATATTCAGAGCTCATTAATCCAGACTTGGGCGCAAGCCTTATAACTCGGATGGAAGGGCGCCATTCCGCTATTCCGGTAGATGCCGGTTCCCCCTGTTTCATCCCGTTTTTTTAAGCCTGGAAGCAAATTATTCCTCATGCTTTACTCAAAGCTTGCTGACGCCTACGACGAGCTTGAAAAGACCGCTTCCAGGCTTGCCAAGACCGACGTGGTCGCAAGGCTCCTTTCGGAGGCCGACGCGCAGAACCTGCCCCGCATAGCGCTGCTTCTTGAGGGAAGGGTGTTTCCTGCGTGGAGCGAGAAAGAGATGGGGATAGCCGGCAAGACGGCCCTGCGGATAGTCTCTGCCGCGACAGGCTTTTCCGAGGACCGCGTGATGAAGGACCTAAAGGAGACGGGCGACCTGGGCCTTACGGTAGAAAAGCTCATGGCTGGAAGGAAGCAGATGACGCTTGGCGCAAAGCATATCGACATAGAGAAAGTGTTCGACAGCCTGCAGAGGCTTTCATCTGTTGAAGGCAAGGGAAGCCAGGACGTGAAAGTGAGCATGGTAAAGGAGTTGGTCATGCATTCCTCGCCCCACGAGGCCAAGTACATAATACGGACGGCCCTTGGGGAGCTGCGTGTGGGCGTGGCCGAGGGCGTCATAAGGGACGCTATAGGAAAGGCCTATTTCCCGGAGCAGTACAGCTCCGACGGCAAGAAGGAAGTCATAGCCGCAATAGAGTGGGCGTGGTTCATGCGCCCGGACTATGGCGAGGTCGCCAGGATGGCAAAGGAGAGGGGACTTCATGGCCTGCGGGAGGCGTCCCTTAAGCTGGGCGAGCCCTTCCAGGTGCTGCTTGCAGAGAAGGCGCCGTCGCTAAAGGAAGCTATTGAATCATTCGAGAACGTCGAGATGGAGTGGAAGTTCGACGGCGCGCGCATACAGGCCCACAAGGACGGCGACAAGGTCTTCCTCTTCACGAGAAGGCTCGAGAACGTCACTGCCCAGTTCCCGGACATCGTGGACATGGTAAGAAAGCACGTGAAGGCAAAGGCCTGCGTCCTTGAAGGCGAGGCACTGGCAGTCGACCAGAAGTCAGGAAAGCCCATGCCCTTCCAGATGCTCTCGCAGAGGATACATCGGAAGTACGACATAGGCGCCACGGCAAAGGAGATACCGGTGCAAGTGAACATGTTCGACATCGTCTACCTCGACGGGGAGCAACTCTTCTCGAGGACCTTCAGGGAGCGGCGGAAGATACTGGAATCTGTCATAAAGGCCGACCCGGGTAAGTTCCAGCTCGCAGTGCCTCTTGTTACGAAGGACTTGGATGCAGCCGAAAAGTTCTACCGGGAAGCCCTCGCCGCCGGCCAAGAGGGCGTGATGGTCAAGAACCTCGACGCAACCTACCAGCCGGGCAGGAGGGTCGCAGGAGGCTGGCTCAAGGTCAAGCCCATCATGGAGACTCTCGACCTCGTAGTGACCGGGGCCCAGTGGGGCACAGGCAAGAGGGCAGGCTGGATGGGCTCCTTCATGCTCTCGTGCAGGGACGATGAGAGGGGAGAGTTCCTCGAGTGCGGCATGATGGGAACGGGTGTCAAGGAGAAGAAGGCAGAGGAAGGCGACGTCACGCTCACGGAGCTCACCGATATGCTGCGGCCGCTCGTCTCCGGGGAAAAGGACAACATGGTCAGGATTAGGCCAAAAGTGGTCCTGGAAATAGCCTACGAGGAGATACAGAAGAGCCCAAACTACGGCTCGGGCTACGCGCTGCGCTTCCCGCGCCTGGTCAAGGTGAGGATTGACAGGAGGCCGGAGGACGCAGACGACATCTCAAGGCTTCAGAGGCTCTACGCCCAGCAGAAGGGAAAGAAGTAGAGAAGGGCGATAAGCAAAGAACGGCAAGAAGTAACGGGCCGGTAGCAAAAAACCAGACGGCAGCCGAACAAATACAATAATTATAAAGGGACAGCGGCTCATAATAATTATATGGCTCCAAAGGAGGCTGTGATGCCCAAGCATAGTAATACCAATAATACCGTTGGGAAAGGAATCCCCGTCATCTTCGGCCTTGCCCTAGTCCTAGCCACCGTGCTTCTTAGCTTTGAGGCATCTGCCCTTCCCAGCGAGACCAACTCAGATGGCGTCTATCTTGACCTCTGGGCGGGAGCAGACAACTGGACGGCCGCTGGCGCAACCGAGGCCTTCAACCTGACGGTGAGCATACTCAACAACACCTTCAACGTGAGGCAGATAACAATAACTCTTCCCACGTATGGCGCCAATGCCGTCTTTTCCATAAACATGTCAACCAACTGGACATCCAACTCCTCTTGGGCGTGCTACTCTACGGCTACCGATAGCGCAGGAAACGTCACGATTCTGGTGTGCAACACCTCAACAGCCGACCTTTTGAATGGCACCTCAATCAATATCTCCTTCAGCGCCTCTGCGATGTCCCTTTCCTCGGAGATTCCATGGACTTGGAACGTGGTGG
>JAZDJY010000112.1:0-5806 GCA_043803615.1 Candidatus Aenigmatarchaeota archaeon
GCCGTGGGCGGAGGCAGCGTGATAGACTCCGCGAAGGCCATAGGGATAGGCGTCCCGTACAAGGGTGACGTCTGGGATTTCTACTCGAAGAAGGCAGTTCCCAGGAAGACGCTCCCCGTGGGATGCGTCCTGACCATCGCAGCCGCCGGGAGCGAGACGAGCTTTGCCTCCGTCATAACAAAGGAGGATGACTGCTGTAAGAAGGTCGTGAGATTAGAGCTCATGCGCCCGGTATTCGCCCTGCTCAATCCAAAGCTCACGTACACCGTTCCTCCATACCATACGGCCTGCGGCTGCGCGGACATGATGGCCCACGTCCTGGAGAGGTACTTCGTCAACACGAAGGGCATAGGCTTCACGGACAGTCTCTGCGAGGCGACCATCCGGAGCATCATGCATTATGCGCCCATAGCCCTGAAGAAGCCCCGCGACTACGAGGCGAGGGCAAACCTCATGTGGGCGGGGACGGTGGCCCACAACGGCATCCTGAACACCGGCAGGCCGTTTGGCGACTGGGCGACCCACATGATAGAGCACGAGGTGGGCGGCATCTACGACGTCGCCCACGGCGCGGGCCTTGCCGCCATATTCCCGGCGTGGATGAAGCACGTCTATAAACACGATGTCATCCGGTTCGCAAGGTACGCAAGGGAAGTCTTCGGCGTGGAGGAAGAAGACGATGGGAAGGCCGCCCTGGCCGGGATAGAAAAGACCAAGGAGTTCTTCAGGAGCATCGGGATGCCCGTGAGCCTGAAGGAGCTTGGTGTTCCCGCAGACCGCCTGGATGAAATGGCCAGGAAGTGCACGGAGAGGGGCACGGTGGGAAGCTTCGTGAAGCTACAGAAGAAAGACGTGCTCGCGATATTGGAGATTGCGCGGTAGGCAGTGCCGTCAACCGGTCGGAAAGATTTAAAAAATTTTGCCCTACATGGAAGGTATGACGGAAGTAATGCACATATACAGCCTGACAGGAAAGAGGAACGATCTCGCTTTCTATACTGAACCGCACCTCAACTGCGCCGGTTTCGCGTGCGGGACTAACATGAACGTAGTCAGGAAGTCCGCCATAAATGCGCTGGAGAAAGGCTACAGGATTGAATTCCCCGAAGGCGACCACAATGACTGGTACCCTCCGCACAAGGACGACCAGACGGCCATAAATGCGCTGAGGGTTACTTCACGCCAGAATGAGAAGATACATTTTTAGTGCACTGCGCCAAAATAAGGACATGAAAGGCATCGCCGTCCTGCCGCTTGCAGCTCTCCTCGTATTAGCTGTCGTATTACTGCCCTGTCCGGCAGCAGCTCAGGAGACCTACTACGCCGACGTCATGATGGAAGTCTCAGCGGACGGCTCCGTGGCTATTTCCGGACTTTCGAATCACCCTGGGCTCTCGGCCGGCGTGTATGACGAGTACACGTCCAAGAAGGGTTCCTACTGGCTGCTCAACATCACCCTTCCCGGCACGTTCTCGGACTACGTCTACACGCTGAGGATGCCTCCGGGCAGTTCCGCAAACTACATAAAGTCCTCGGGCAGGGTGTCGATAGGACAGGAAGGTGAAAGCGTCGTCATCGAGGGCACAGGCAAGGACATCGGGTTTTCGGTCGCCGTCCAGTACACGGTAAGCCCAGGCGGCTACTCCGGATACTATCCGCTCCTCTTCATTCCAACCATCGCCATCATCGCGGCAGTCCTCTTCCTTTTCCGCGGGAAGCTTTTCCAGAAAGGGCCGGCAAAAAAGAAGGCCTACGACTCCCGCATGCTTGCCGGGAGGCAGCTTGCCATCGTCCAGACGCTCGAGAAGAGCGGCAAGCCCATGACGCAGCGGCAGATAGAACAGGCGCTTTCCCTTCCGAAGTCCTCGGTCTCGAGGAACATAAGCTCCCTCGTGAGAGCAGGCATCCTCGTCCGGCACGAGAGGGGCATGAGCAATGCCGTGTGGTTCTCAGAGAAAGCCGGGAAATCCGAGAAGCCTGAAAGCAGGGCGAAAAGCTGACCGTTCCGGCCAGTTCCGGCGCGTTCCGGCAAAGGATTATATCCTGTTCCGGGCAAGGACTTCTCAGCGAGACCGCAAAGGTCCCGCAGAACTTTCAAAATCGGAGGTAATGGAATGAAACTTGCTTTGATAACAGCAATGTTTGCGTTCCTCGTCGTCGCAGCCGGGGCAAACGCCCAGGACGACGCGTGGGACGCATGGCCGTCAGGCCTTCATCCGTGCGGCAACTGGACACATGAGAACTGGACGCATGGGTATGACTGGAACGGCACGTGGAACGGTACCTGGCCGGAAAACTACATATGGGGGTCGCTCCACAACGAGACCTGGTGCCAGATTGACATCATGGGGACTTCTCACGGCGCAGAGGTGAGGCTTCTGCAGCTTCAGAAGTCCATAGAGAGAAACATCATCTACGGGGAGAACATCGTAGAATGGATAGGGGATGTCAACAGTTCCTACAACACCTCTGCCATGGAATCACTCATAGATGAACTGAAGGAGATCAGGGATGAGGTCGCCTCAGTGAACCTGTCAGAGGACACCGAGGAACTCGTCAGGCAGTTCGTAGACCTGAAGGGCGACGCGATAAACGTGACAGCCGAGTTCAGGGAGCTTGCCCACGACTTCATGAAGGAGACCGAGGCAGGCTGGCCGGACTGGAACCTGAATAAGACCGAAAAGGAGGTCGATGTCTGGATGAAGGCGTTCAACAAGCGCCTGAATCAGTCCATAAGGGACCACAACGCGGAGGTCGTCCGGGTGAAGCTTTCCGACATGCAGAACGGAAGCCTTGACCTCTTCTACAAGGTGAAGAACGGCGACCTGACGCCAGAGGAGGCAAACGACCAGCTGAGGAGCATGCTCCTCAACATGTCCACGGACAGAAGGAACCACGCCGTTATGAACATGGCGAAGAAAAAGGCATCCATGTCCGTGAAGGTCCACTCGGCAGCCGAAAAAGCAAAAGAGAAACAGATGGAAAGGCTCTTCGAGAGGCTCACAAAGAGGCTCGATAAGATGGAACAGAAGAGCGAAAAGCTGAGCGAGAGGATAGAGAGCATCCAGCAGAGATGGAACATGACAGGCGACTGGGAAGATGACGACGAAAATGACTCATCAGGTCGTCCTGGATACACAGGCCATGCAGTCAGGGGATGGGAACGCAGATGAACAAAAAAATCATTTCTGCATCCATCCTCTCTGTGGTCCTGGCTCTCGTCGTGAGTGGCTGCGTTAGCGGCCCTCCTGGCGGATCCGGCGACACGTCGGGGACGTCTGTGACTGAGGGCCAGTCTGCGCAACAGCAGGAGGCTGATGTCCTCGGCGGGCTCAGCGGAGAGCTCATAAGCGAGGGCGACACGGTAGAAATCGGGGAAATGGTTTGATTTTTCCTTCCCCTTTCCTTTCTTTTTTTCACTGCTTCTTTTCAGCTCCTTTTTATTTAGGCTGCGATACATCAATCAATGAATAGGTTCGTTTTGGCAGTGGCTGTCGCAGTCCTCCTCGTTTCGGGCTGTACGGCAAGCGAGCCGCAGGAGATGGAAAACATGGGGAACTTAAGGCTTTCGAGTCCGGCATTCCCGGACAAGGGAACCATTCCCGTGGATTACTCATGCCAGGGTATGGACGTCAGCCCGCCGCTCAACATAACCGGCATCCCTCTCAGGGCAAGGAGCCTCGCCCTCATAATGGACGACCCGGACGCCTCCATGGGCGTGTGGGTCCACTGGGTGGTTTATAACATCCCATCCATGACCAATTCGATAGCCGAGGGGAGCGCTCCCGACGGCGCGGTGGTTGGGAGGAACAGCTGGGGGAACAACGGCTATGGCGGGCCCTGTCCTCCGACCGGCACGCACCGGTACCTGTTCAAGCTCTACGCGCTGGACACGCAGCTCGACCTGAAATCGTCCGCGACCAGGAGCGATGTCGAGAAGGCCATGACGGGCCACGTGATGGCGCAGACCACGCTCGTCGGGCTGTATAAAAGGAAGCCCTGAAGCGGGCAATCCGGCTTTTAAATCCTTCCGCCAAAACTAGAAATGGTGCCAGTCCGGTGGTTTCCATGGACGCTTTCGAACTTCTGCAGAAAAGGATGGACAGGGCCAAGGACTACGAAAGGCCCGGGATACTGCTGGGCGCGTACAAGCAGCTCGTGGTAAGCAACAATGAGCACCAGAACCGCGGTGAATACAGGGAATACGCCGAGCGCAGCCCGGATAACCTGGTGCGCATAGGGGAATACACGTACAGGAAGCTGAAGAGATACGGGATGGATAACAGCGCGGAAAGGCTTGCGGACCAGCTCCTCGGCGACGGCCTCGACGAATGATGCCGCGCATCAATCACGGCCGCATCCATCAGAAAGGAAGCGAAAAATAAACCGACTCGCCGCGCGGGAAGACGTACACCGTGGCGGTCTTTGGGTCTACCATCACGTCTCTTCCGAACTGGGTGAATTTGTATCCGTCCGGGTAAAGTGGGATGTGACTTATGTCCTTGAATCCCCTTTCGGCGAACGCCTCGTTGAACGTCTCGGGCCTGAGGAGCTTTGGCTTGCCTTTTTTGTCCAGCATGTTGTGCTTCCCGTGGTATATGTGCAAGCCCTTGACGTTTCCGGGTTCATCGAATTCCCCGGCAACGCCCTTGTACTCGCTTCCGTCCCCGCCGCACCAGCGGATATCCTCGAGAACGTCCTTTGGCGACGCGTCCATTATGTGGGCCAGGCAGCATTTCCCGGTCTTCATGTCCCTCAGGGCCAGCGCATGGCATGATGAGAAACCCGTGGATACCAGGAACTCCTCGGAGGACACGTCGTAGCCCATCATCTCCACGCGCTTCGCGTCCCTGTCTTCCATGACGGATTTGTAGAATACCCTTCCCGGATCCATCGTGAGCCTCATGTTATCATTTGTGGCAGGAAATTTTAAAAAATCCATGAAGCCCTTTTTAGAAGCTCCTTCTGAGCTTTTATGCAGTCTCGTCATAAACTTCTCATGGTACCCCACAAGCTCGCTGCCGGGCACCTGAAGGCGCACAAGAAGATGGTAATCGCCACAATTGGGCTTCTCGTTCTCGCGTTCTTCGAAAGTCTGTATCTGAGTTGCTTCCGTGAACCTTCGCCGCTTTTCTGCCCTCTCTCTTGGATTTACCTTGGGCTTGCGGGCGTGGTGCTGCTCGTGGTCTGGTGGTACAGGAAATAAGCGAGCCTGTTGCTTTCCGAAAGGTGCCGTGTTCAGCAGTTGAATTATTCTAATTCCTTGTTTTAGAAGTCGAAGAAGGCGACGTCATTGTCTCCAATTTTCTCACTTGAAAGATTAATTCCGCGGCGGGACAAGTAGAAGAATGGGAAGGAGTTCGCAATCCCCAGGGATGCTATCATGAGAATCGCTTCGTTTCCCTTAAGCTTGTCCACTTCGCCCTCGAGCCATAGATACTTATCATTGAGTGCGCCTTCCCTGTACAGTTTATTGTACTCCATTTCATCCGGGAGCAAGGAGTGGTCGCCGGTGACGTGGAGCCCGCGCGCAAGAAACACAGCGGTCTGGCGGTACAATTCGGAGCCGTGCCTGACTATGACTGTCGGAATCCCTCGCAAGTGGTTGTATATGGCGCCCTCGCGGGTATTCAGCTGCTTCATGCTGTACTCGCCATAGGATAGGCGTTCGCTGTTGAATTCTTTAATCCCAGGAGGCGTCACTATCAGTTTTTTCATAACTTTTAGTCATTGTGAGAAAACTTTTATAAAGGTTTAACGGGCGGGCCTGTTTCAGAAGAACGGTATGGTCATGAAATAGTCTGAC
>JAZDJY010000113.1:0-3494 GCA_043803615.1 Candidatus Aenigmatarchaeota archaeon
GCCCGGGGACTTGCCGCAGTCGAGCAGCAGGATGCTTCCGTCGTCAATCCTTCCCACGCCCTTTACCTCTCGTATGAAGGCGGGTCCTATGCCGTCGTCACCGTAGAGTGCGTTTCCCATTCCGCATACGGCGATGCGCGCGTTCCCTGCCATGGTACCCTACCCATATATATATTCACTCGTGGAAATATCAATTATGAAGGCCCTTTGCCTGTTGCCCGTCACGCTTGTCATATTCTTACTTCTTGCCGCATCCTTCTCATCCGCCCAGGAATCCGTCGGGCCGCAGATCGAGCAAATAATTACAAAGCCCGGCGTCGGGCAGTGCGTTGGGAAGATACTCGATGAGGGGTGTGTGGATGGCGACTTCAGATGCCCTTCCTCCTGCGCGCTCCTCGAGTGCACCAGTTATGACCCTGCATGCGGCGACGGATGCATACGCAGGGAGATGAGCTGCATAACAGAGGAAGAGAAAAGCAGTTGCATCTTTACCCTGTCCGGTGGTGACTGCATCGTCTTGAATTGCGAAGAATTAAGCGAATCAAGCGTCTGTCTTTCGGATATAGCACCGTCAGTCCAGCCGACGAGTGAGTCAGGCCCGGCAGTACCTATCTTAGGGATATGGATAATAGTCGCGATACTTGCGATAGCGGCGGTCTGGGCAATTATTTCAAAGGTAAGAAAGTAAGAAAGCCGTCAGTGCTTCTTGAGTTCCTTTCTCAGGGCTTCCATCACTTTCTTTCCGTCGACCCTGCCGCGGGCCTCCTTCATGACCAGGCCCATGAGGACGCTCTCCCTGCGCGGATTCGAAAGCTGTTCCTTCTTCTCCGAGATGACCTTCCTCACGAGGGCGCAGAGCTCTTCTTCCCCCATCCCGCGGGAGGCGCCAGAGATCTCCCTTGCGCTTTTCTCCGGGCTCTGCGAGACCTTGCGAAGGATTTCCGGGAGCGCCTCCTTTGCGACCAGTCCTTCAGAAACCATGGAAAAGACCTCGGAAAGCCTTTCCTCGCTTATCCTGCCGGTGTCCAAGCCCTCCCTTTCCATCTCCCTGAAGGCCGAGGTCAGGACCGAGGAGACGAGCCTTGGGTCGAACTTCCTTGCGAGACTTTCAAAGATGAAGTCGCAGCCGCCGCGGACGAGCTGCCCCGACATGTCCGATGAGATGCCGTAGGACTTTTCTAGGCGGACAATCTTTTTGTCCCAGGTCTCGGGCAGGTTCTTCTTTATACGCGAAAGCTCCTCCTTCGTGACGGCAACCGCCGGCACGTCCGTTTCCGGGTACATCCGCGCCGAGCCCGGCATGGGCCTCAGGTACTCAGTGTCGCCATTTTCAAGCGCCCTCCTGACTTCCATTGGCACCCCGCGCATGAACTGGTTTATCCTTTCCTCTATCGCTCCCGCCGTAGCCTGCGCAAGGGCCTTTCCTGCCGCCATTATTATGAGTGTGTCGCCTTCCTTTGCGGAAAGCTCCCGGCCAACGGCCAGGAATTCCTTGTCCAGGCCGTACTTCTCAAGGTTCTCGTCTGAATGAATGAATCCTTTTATCCCGGCCCTGACCTTCGCGTAGGAAGCTATCTCGTTTCCGAGAGTCCTCGTCTCCGTAATCTTCCTTCCCAGCATCCCGGCAAAGCCCTTTATGATGATGGCGTAGCACTCGCTGCCCTTCATTATCCTGTTCTGGCTTTTCGAAAAAAAGGCGGTCACGTCCCGCACCTGCGAGGTAGCGGGGGGCGCCTTCCTCCTCGAAAGCTCCTTTCCAATCAGCAAGATGGCATGTTGCCTTGCGACCTCGTTTTCGACGTACTTTGGTATGAGCCGCAACTCCTGGGCACCCTTTATCTCGACCCTCGCCCCTCCGGCGATGGAGACGTTCACGTCCTGCCTGATGGTCCCTATCCCTCTCTTGGCCTTCCCAGTGGAGCGCAGGAGCATCCCAATCTTCTCGGCGACCTCCCTTGCCTGCTCAGGGGTGCGTATGTCCGCCGCCGTCCCTATCTCGACGAGTGGTATCCCCAGCCGGTCGAGGCCGTAGACGACGCTTTCGCTCCCCTTCTCTATTATCTGTGCCGAGTCCTCCTCCAGGCATACGCCCTCTATGCCGACGCTTCCGCCGCAGCGGAGGCAAGCGGATTCATTCGCGCCGCTTCCGCCGCCTGACTTGAGGCTGCCGAGAAGGCCTACCACCATGGTCCTCTGGAAGCCGCCGGTGTTGGAGCCGTCCAGGACCGTCTTCCTCATGACGTGGATTTCATCCGTGACGTCGCATCCAAGCATTACCGCGACCGTGAGCGCGGCCTTTAGCGCCTCGGCATCCGGCGAACGGGGAGGCTCGCAGTCGGCCTCGACCAGGCAGTCCTCTCCCGAGTAGACGTTGTAGCGGAACGTCTTTCCCAGGCCCGCCTCGTGGCTTGCCGCGGCGTCGACCTTTCCTGTCTCCCCGGCAACGACCCTCATCTTTCTCTCCAGGCAGACCGAAGGCTGCGCAGAAGAAAAGCGCGCGGGGCAGGAGCAGAAGAGCTTGTGCGCGGTCTCAAGCTGCTGGTGTATCTCTATCCCGCACTTGAGGCCCAGCTTTGCATAATCGAGAACCATGGTTATAATTGGCCTCTGCGGATTTAATTGTTTTACAGGAAGATGAAGGCTCAGGCCTTTACCCTGTAGTTCTCGCTGCCATTGTAGAAGTTGGCTATCTCATCCTCTATGGATATCCTGGAGAAGTCCGAGTCTATGGTGTGCGTCCCCTGTATGCTCCTCACCCGCTTCTCGTCCCTTATCATCAGCGCGCGTGCCCTCTTGTGGCCGTCCTGGGTGAGCACGGGATGCACGACCAGTATGTCCACGCTTTTTGCGTTGTAGATGTTATCTACTGCGCCGCCGAGCGTGCTGAACGTCGAGCCTATGTCATCGACTATGACAACGTCCCTTCCCTGGGCATCGAGCTGCGTCTTGTGCTCAACGCTCTTGGTGTCCACCCTCATCTTCTCCATGTGTGACAAATCGAAATCCCCGAGTTTTGCGAATTCGAATGCAATGTCGTACTTTCCTTCCTTTTTGGGCTTCATGTCGGGATTGATGACCAGGCAGTTGCCGGAGATTCCAAGCTTATCCTTCGCATACCTGATCATGCCCGGGACGGCATCCAGGCAGACGACCTCGATTCCCTTGACGTCTATCACGCCGGGCTCCCGGTGGAAGTGCGGATGGTATGTAAGTATCCTGCTTGCGCCCGCGGCCTTGAAGGCGATGGCGTCGAACTCGTATTCCATTCCCCTTCCGGCGTCGCGGAACCTTACCGCGTCCTCCTCGTCCGTCTTCGGATTGTGGTCGGACCTTCCGTCAATCCAGTACGGATAGAGGACGTCCACGGCGTCGACATCGAACAATGCGTCATTTGTGAGGTTGTACACGAGACGTGGATAGTTCACGAGATGTCTTGCGACGTCGTCCCTGTTAGGGAGCTGGCCCCTCCTGTAGACGGTGAGCACCTTCTTTCC
>JAZDJY010000114.1:0-2698 GCA_043803615.1 Candidatus Aenigmatarchaeota archaeon
CAGTGCTTCCTCGCCTGCGCGGCTATCGCTGCCGGGTCGGCCACCCGCTCCTTCACGCTGTGCCTCGTCACTATGATCCTCTCCACCGCGGGCGCAATCTCCCTCACAATTGCCGGTATGTCCTTGTCCGAGCATATGGAGAGCACGAGGATTGCCTTCTTCCCGGGAAAGACTCCTTGAAGCGCCTTCCTTGCTGTCTTCATGCCCGCAGGGTTGTGCGCCCCGTCGAGGATCACGCAAGGCGACTTCCCGGCGACCTCGAACCTGCCCGCTATCACGGCTTTTTCGATGCCTTCCGTTATCGCTTTCCTACCCACGCGGTGACCGGCCTCCGAAAGGAACTCGGCGGCCGCGACTGCGCACGCTGCGTTTGCCATCTGGTGGTCGCCTGGCATCGGAGTGCTTAGCCCGTACTTCTCTTGCGTCCTGACTGAAAACTTCGTCCCTGAGATGCCGGAGGCTATCTTCGAAAACGTCACGTCTCTCCCGACTACGGTAAGCGGGCAGGAAAGGGAATCGCACTTCTCCTCTATCACGGCGAGCGCCTCTCCGGTCGCCGCGGTCACGACGCTTGAGCCCTTCTTTATTATCTCTGCCTTCTCCGCGGCAATGAGCGCTTCGTTATCGCCAAGACACTTAGTATGCTCGAGGGAAACGTTCGTTATCACCGCGACGAGATTGTCTCCAATCACGTTGGTCGCATCAAGCCTCCCTCCGAGGCCGACTTCTATCACCGCAAAATCCACATTCTTCTTCCTGAAGTGCAGGAACGCCGCCGCGGTAGCCATCTCAAAGTACGTCGGCCTTCCCCCGGCTTCTTCCTTTCCTTCCATTTCGTCCGCGACGGGCTTTATCTTTTCCATGAGCACCGCGAACTCTCCGCTTCCTATCATCTCCCCGTCCACGGCAATCCTTTCCCGGAAGTCGGTGAGATGGGGAGAGATGTAGGTTCCTGTCCTGTAGCCTGCGCAAGAAAGGATGGAGCTTATCATCGTCGTCACCGAGCCCTTGCCGTTGGTGCCCGTGACGTGCACGATACGCAGGTCCCTTTCCGGACTGCCTAGCTCCTTCAGGAGATGCCTTATCCTCTCAAGGCCGAACTTGGATGCCGCAAACTTCCTGGACTCCAGGTAGCGCAGGGCCTCTTGATAATTCATAAAGATAGTAAAGAGACCCTCTATTAAAGCATTTTCCCGGCCCTTCTAGTCCCAAACATCTTCCCGTGGCCGGGTATCACGAAGTCTGCGGACTGCAGGACTTTCTTCCGGCTTTCCGCAAGGGCATTCTCGTCGGTTGCGTACTTGTCCTTCTGCGGGAAGCCCTCCTTCCAGAACACGTCGCCGCATATGGCGACGGTCCCCTCCGCGGTCTTGACGAGCAGCGTCACGCCGTCGTAGCTGTGGCCGGGTGTCTTGATTACCGTGACGTCATCCGTCACCTTCCCGCCGCACTTGCTCCACACGTCGCCTTCCCACCATCCCCAGTAGTCCAGAGCCTTGGCATTTGGAAACATCCCTGCGTTCCTGTAGTGGTCCATGTGGGCGTGCGTGACGAAGACGATGCCTATCTCCTCCGGGGAAAGCCCCTCATCCGCAAGGGCATCCCTTATCGCGTCCTGGCTTTCGGACGTCCCGGGGTCTGCGACGATGGCGAGGCCGCCGTCCTTCACGAGGACCACGGTAGAGCACGAGCGCCCGCCCGTGCCTTTCGACGTGTAGCCTTCGACGAGGACTTTGACTTTCGCCATGTCAATCGAGAATCCTTACCTTCCGTCCCTCGACCTTGAGCTTGCCCTTCGCAAAGAGCATCACCGCGCGCAGTATCATCTCCTGTTCCGCAGCCTGGACCTTCGCCTTGAGGCTTTCCCTGGTCTCGCCCTCGGCTACCGCGACCGCCTTCTGCGCTATGATGGGCCCGGTGTCCGCGCCCTCGTCGACGAAGTGCAGAGTCGCCCCGGTGACCTTGACGCCGTGGCCCAGCACGGCCTGATGCACGTCCATGTCCATCCCGCCAGCGAACGCAGGGAGGAGCGACGGATGCACGTTCATTATCCTGTCCTTGTACCTTTCGACGAACCATTTCGAGAGGAACCGCATGTAGCCTATGAGCAGCACCAGCTGCACGCCGTGGCCGTCCAGGTTCTTGGCCACTTCCCTGTCGAATTCCTCCCTGTTGCGTCCCTTGGACGGTATGCACACGGCCTTGATGCCGTGCTTTTGCGCCCGCTCGAGTATGAACGCGTCCGGCTTGTTTGAAATGACCACGGAAACCTCCGCTGAAAGCCTGCCCGCCTCGATGTCGTCTATCACGGCCTGCAGGTCTGTTCCCGATGTGCTCCCGAGGACTCCAATCCTTAGCTTTTCCATGAGATGGCCATCCTTTAGTGCTTGAAGCAGCGCATGCCCGTGAAGACCATGGGCACGCCGTGCCCGTCTGCCGCGGCTATCACTTCGTCGTCCTTCACCGAGCCGCCGGGCTGTATGACCGCTACTGCCCCGGCCTTTATGCCCTCGTCGAGGCCATCCCTGAAAGGGAAGAAAGCATCGGACGTCATGACCGAGCCTTCGAGGGAGACGCCCGCAGTCTTGGCCTTCATCACCGCAAGCTTGACCGAATCGACCCTGGACATCTGGCCCGCGCCCACCGCAAGCGTCCTGTCATTACTGACGAAGAGGATGGCGTTGCTCTTGACGTGCTT
>JAZDJY010000115.1:0-5917 GCA_043803615.1 Candidatus Aenigmatarchaeota archaeon
GTACCCCAGGAAAAGGACCATTATCGAGGAAGACACCGCGGCCTCGGCTGAAATCCCTATGAGCGAGAAGAAGAATATGAGACCCACGTCCCTTGTGCCCATCCCGGAGAACGATATAGGAAGGGCGTCGAGGACGGAAACGAGGGGCACCACGAGGAGGGGAACTCGTAGGAAACCGAAAGGCCCAGTGCCATGGTTATGAAGTAATACTGCAGTGACAGCAAGAAAATGGAGATGGCGCTGAGGGTGAAGGCCATCATCAAGCTTCTCTTTTTTTGCACGATTAACCCGAGGCCTTCGTAGAACTCGTGGAAAGTGATCCTGACGCCGGACTTGTGCTCGTCCGGGACGAGCCTGTTAAAAATGGGCCTTGCAATGAGTTTCATGGAACTCTTCCTCGCCACGACGAGGAGCGCGCATGAGAAGACGGCCATGAGGGCCATGGCCGTTACCATCATCTGCGACTGCGAATAGACTGCAGTGAGTATGAAGGCGCCTGAGATTGCGAACAAGAGGAGCGAGACTATGTCTATTATCCTGTCGACGACTACGGTGTTGAGGGACTTCCCGAGCCCGAGCTCTTTCTTCAGGTATAGCGCCCTGGAGAGGTCTCCTATCCTTCCTGGCGTTATGATGCCTATGAAGAATCCCGAGAGCCAGGATGTCATGGCCTTTGGGAACGGACAGTCGTAGCCAAAGGGCCTTATGAGGACCTTCCACCTGAAGGCCTTCAGAGCCGCAAGAGAAAGCGTCGCCATTATGGAAAGCGCAAGGAAAACGGGATTCGAATAAAGGAGTATGGATGCCATGGTGGAGACGTCGAGGCGCGCCAGAAGGAGGAGGAATATCGCTATCCCGACGAGGGGCAGGAACCTAAAACCGTTCATAACTAGAATAAATGGCACTGGTTAAAATACGGACCCGGCCGCGGCCTGTCTGCCAAGAGGCCAAATCCTCATCTGTATTATCTTTTTCAGTATCCGAAAGCCGTCCCTGTAGGAAAGCTTTGCCTGTCCGTGCTGCCTTTTGACCGTGAAAACCGAGACCTCGCAATATCTGCATCCCATCCTCAGCGCCTTGAGTATCATCTCTGCTTCTATCTCGAAGCCATCGGATTTCAGCCCGAGCTTTTTTGCGGCACGAGACCTTATCACCTTGAAGCCTGAGTTTATGTCGGTTATCCTCCTCGTGAAGAGCAGGGATGCTATCTTGTTGTGCACGTAGTTTCCGAGGAAGTGCATCGGGCTGACGTCGTCGGGCCGGCCGAGGAACCTCGAGCCCACGACGAGGTCGAAGTCCCCGGAAACGGCCGTCAGCCTTTCTATTTCCTCCGGTTTCATGCTCCCATCGCCGTCGATGAGTATGCAGAACTCGCCCCTGGCCTCTCCTATTCCCTTCCTTACGGCTGCACCCTTCCCCTTCCTTTTCTCCATGAGGACCCTGGCCCCGGCGCGGTTGGCCTCGCTGACAGTTTCGTCCGTGGACCTGCCGTCGACGACGATTATTTCCGATTCCCTTGAGATTGCCGAAGGTATGCCCTTTATCACGCCGTATATGGTCTTTCCCTCGTTTAGGGTGGGTATTATTATGCTGTACTTGGGTGCCATGGAATCATCCGGAATCCTTTTTTTCGCCGCTTTCCCATGCCATCATCTGCATGAAGAGCCCCATGCCTCCGCGCAGGTATATGAAGAACTGGGCAGGGGTCCTTATCGTCTTGAGCAGGCGGAAGAGGTGAAGAGGCCGTATGTAGAACTCCTTGTTTGCCCTCGAGACGTACCTTTGCAAATCATTGTGGGACAGGCCTTTCCTGTTCACTACGCCATGCGGACCGATGGCAACGAACGATTCGAGGCCCCCGCAGAGCGTGAAGCCGTACTTGTCCAGGTTATCGTAAATCTCCGTCCCCGGGTACGGCACTAGAAGATTGAAGAAGGCCAGTTCTGGCTTCAGTTCCTTTGCAAACCTTATGGTTTCTTCGATGGTCTTTCTCGTGTCGCCGGGATTCCCGAACATGAAGAAGGCCAGTATCCTTATGTTGAAGTCCCTTGTTATCCTGAATGCCTTCCTGACCTGGTCGGGCGTGATGCCTTTCTTTATGTTGCGCAGCACTTCCTCGCTTGCGGACTCGACGCCGTATCCTATGGAATAGCACCCGGCCTTCTTCATGACGCTTACAAGGTCCCGTGAAACGCCGTTTACCCTGGAGAAGCAGTACCAGCTCACGTTGAGCTTCCTTTCTATCATGAGCCTGCAGATGCGCTTTGCCCGCTCCTTGTCCAGCGTGAAGGTGTCGTCCTGGATGACCAGGTGTTTCACCCCATAGTCCCTCACCAGATGCTCCATCTCCCTTATGACGTACTCTGGTGAATGCGGCCTGAATCCGCGCCCGAGCGTGAGGTGGGAGGCGCAGAACGTGCACATGGATGGGCATCCCCTGCTCGTTATCATGGTCGCGCTTTTCCTTCCTATGTCCACGTACACGGAAGGCTTGTAGAGGTTGAGGTCTACAAGGTCCCTTGCAGGGAAGGGGATGCTGTCGACGTCCGTAATCCACGGCCTCTGGGGATTGCTTACCACCCTGCCACCCTTCCTGTGCACGAGCCCCTTTATCGACGCGGGGTCCTTGCCGTCCGCTATGTCAAGCATGGTGTATTCCCCCTCGCCCACTATGACGAAATCGAAGTCCTTGCATTCCCTTAGAGTCTCTTCAGGCATGGCGGAGACGTGGACGCCGCCTATGGAGACCATCGCTTTCGTCCTTTCCTTTGCCATCCTTGCTATCTTCTGCGCTATGAAGAAATTGGGCGTGGCGCATCCTATGCCCACGAGGTCCGGGTTCTCCCTTTCGAGTATGTCGCCCATGGCCTTCAGGTTTATGCGCTCGGCCTCGGGGTCCAGCAGCTTTACCTCGTGTCCCCCTTCCCTGAGGACTGCCGCTATGTAGCCCAGGCCCAGGGGAAAATATGCCCCGACGGCTGTCTTTATCGGGCCGTACATCTCCATGTAAGGCGTATTGACTAGCACCACTTTCATGGAAACCACAGGATTCTATATTGCTAAAAGCATTAAATATGAGGCGCGGCAAAAAAGTGGCGTTTCACACGCAGTAGGCGTCCGGGTCGTACGCCGAGATGTTCTCCTTTATCCATCCTGCCGTGAGCCTGAGCCCCTCGTCGAGGCTGTATCTGGGGCTCCAGCCGAGCAGCTCCTTTGCCTTCCTGTTGTCGCACCACAGCCTGAAGACTTCGGACGTCTTGGGCCTCTTCCTCTTCTGGTCGGCTACGACCTTTCCTCCGCCGCAGATGCCTGTTATCTTTTCGGCCAGGTCGCCTATGGATATCTCCGAATTGGTTCCCAGGTTTATCACCTCGCCGCATACGCCGCTTTCCGCAGCCTTCATGAACCCGGAAACGGTGTCCTTCACGAAGAGGAAATCCCTGGTCGGCGTGAGGTCGCCAAGCTTTATCTCCTTCCTCTTCAGGGCCTGGACGATGATGGTTGGTATGACCGCCCTCATGGACTGCCTGGGGCCGTAGGTGTTGAAAGGCCTTACCGTCACTGTCTTGAGGCCGAATGATTTGCAGTATGATGCCACTATGAAGTCCGCCGCAAGCTTCGATGCGGCATAAGGGGATTGTGGCTGGAGCGGATGCTTTTCATCTATGGGGACGTATTGTGCCGTCCCGTACACCTCGGACGTCGACGTGTGCACGAGGAAGGCGCCGTGCATCCTCGCCGCCTCGGCCATGTTCGTCGCCATGATGGTGTTGTTGTACACGACTTCCGCAGGACGGATGTACGAATAGGGTATCGAAACGTGGGACGCAAGGTGGAACACGACGTCCTTTCCTTTCACGGCCGACTCCGCGGTGGCCGCAATCTTCAGGTCGCCCGTCTCTACCTTGAAGTCCTGACCCTTCAGGGCCGAAAGCTTCTTTTGGTCGCTGTTCTGCGTGTATTCGAGGAACGCCGTCACGTCGGCGTTTTTCTTTAAGAGTTCCTCGACGAGGTGGGACCCTATGAACCCGCCGGCTCCGGTAACGAGGACGCTCTTTCCTTCCCATTTCATGCTAAAGATTCCGCATTCTGGCTTAAATTCGCGTGGTGATGCTCTGGTCCATGGACGTGCCGTCCTCTATCTTCGCGTTGTATCCGATGACCGAGTTCTTTATGTTGCACCTGCTGCCTATGGTGACCCCGGGGAAGACGACCGACGACTCTATCGTTGTGTTCTCGCCTATGCGTGCGCCCCTCCCTATGGAGGTGTTGGATATCTCGCATCCCCTGCCTATCTTGACCTCTTCGGCAATCAGATAGTTGTCTTTGAGCCTGAAGCCCTTCCCCTTCGAGAGGTTCCCGTGAAGGTCGTATTCCTTCAGGAAAAGCGTGTTGGCGTAGACGAACGTGGAGAAGTTTCCTACGTCCACCCACATGCCGTTTATGTCGTAGCAAAAGACCCCGTGAAGCGCCCTCTTGAGGAGGACGTCCATTCCAAGCGACTCTCCTTCCTTTATGAAAGATATGACCTCCGGCTTGAGCACGTAGACGCCTATGTTGACGTGGTGCCTGAAGATGGGCTTTTCGACGAATTCGAGAAGCCTGGAATCGCTTCCCGTCCTGGTTTCGCCGAAATGCGACCTGACTTCGTTCTTGGTTATGCAGACGGTGGCCTTGGCTTTGTTTTTCCGATGAAACCTCAGCAGCTCTTTTCCGTCGAAGAAGGCAAACGTGTCGGAATTCCACACGACGAAGTCGCCGTCGAGCCTGTCCTTTATGAGCCGGAGGCCGCCAGCCGTTCCAAGGAATCTTTTCTCCTTCACGGTTTCTATCTTGAATTTAGAGCCATTGCAGTACTCCTCTATGCAATCCGACTTGTAGTTTGTGATAATGATGAACTCGCTTATCCCCAGGACCTTGTTTATGTTGTCCATCACCCGTTCAAGCATCGGGCAGTTTGCGACCGGAAGCAGCGGCTTTGGTTTCACGTCTGTGAGAGGCCAGAGCCTTTCACCCTTCCCGCCCGCAAAAATGACCGCTTTCATCATCATCACTGCTTAGAGAAGTACCCGCTTATGTCCCGGCCCGGCTTGTATATCCTGATCTCGTTGTAGTCCGGAATGCCCAAAGGGATGCCATTCTCTTCTCTTGTGTCATCATTGATGATTACCTTGACCGGCTTAAAATCCCTTTCGAACCTTGCCACATCCATGTACTTGTTCGTATACTTGTGGGCTTCGAGGATGACGTAAGTTATCCTTCCGGTCGAGTTCATGTCGCCGGCCTCCCACCAGTTCCCCGTTTCGATCTCATGGTAGAAAAGGAGTTGCGGCATGCCGGTGTAGAATATGAGGTCGTCCTGCTTTATTTCACTGTTTATGAATTCCCCTGTCTTCCTGTAGCAGTCGTGAAGTGTTGCTACAGTGTTCAGCGAGCCGTATATCCCGGTGAGTGCTATGATGCACAGCACGATTGCCACTACATTCCTTTGTTTGATGCGGCCGGATATGTCCATGAAACCCTTTCCGGCGAGCACCGTAATGGCCGGCAGTGCCGGGAGGAGAAGCCTTGCCCCCTTGAGCGTTATGAGGAACGTTGCGAAGATGAAGAAGACAAGGAACCATGAAATCATCAGAAGCTTCCCGTCGTCGCGCCAGAAGTGTTTGAAGGAAATGAGGAAAAGGATAAGTATCAGAGGGGATATCCAAATTAGCATTGTCCTCACGTAGTATCCCAGGTCATTCTCGATTGATACGCCATCGGAATAGTTGTGCGAAAAGACGAAGAACTGCTCCTCGACGCCATGCTGCAGGAGCATGCCGGCATTGGAAATGGCCCAGCCGGCGCTGATGTCGCCAAGCGAAAAGTGCTCGGTGTGGCTTTCGCCAAAGTATGACCCTATCCCTATCGCGAAAAG
>JAZDJY010000116.1:0-6060 GCA_043803615.1 Candidatus Aenigmatarchaeota archaeon
CTGGTTCTTCCTTTTCGTGCCTGCTATCCTTTTTGTGCACTTCGTCAGCCTTCGGAAGGTGAAAAGGAACGCCATGGTCTTTGCCAATTACGAGGCCATGGAGCACGTCTTCGGAAGGAAGATACTGGGCAAGAACTATCCCATCCTTTTCGCAAGGCTCCTGACGCTCGTCCTCCTGATACTGGCGCTCACCGGAGTCGTCATCCTTTACCAGGGCCATGCGGGCGATTTCGACTACGTGCTCGCCATAGACTCCTCGGCGAGCATGCGTGCCCAGGACTACGCGCCCGACAGGCTGGCCGCCGCAAAGGACGCTGCATCCGCTTTCGTCGACATGATGCCGCCGGGCACGAAGGCCGGGGTCCTGAGCTTTGCCGGGACGGCCTTCGTCAGGCAGCAGCTGACGGACGAGAGGGATGTCCTGAAGGATGTAATATCGTCCCTTGGCGTGGAGCTCGTGGGAGGGACGGCCGTCGGGGAGGCCATAGTGTCCTCGTCTGACGCCCTGATTCCAGCGGAAAGGGACAAGGCCATAGTCCTCATCACGGACGGCGAGAGCAACGTGGGTATATCCGTGGAAGATGCCATAGGATACGCGCAGGAGGCAGGCGTGGCCATATACGCCATAGGGATAGGGACCGACGAGGGCGGGCTCGTCGCGAACACCAGCTTCTACGTCGGCCTCGACTCGGAGGCGCTTGAAGGGATGGCAAATGCAACAGGCGGGAAGTACTACAGGGCGAGAACGAAGAAGGAGCTTGATGCGGCGTACGCCGAGATAGCCACGGGAAGCGAGCAGAACATAACGCTCGACCTGTCGTCCTTCCTCATGCTTGCCGCGATGGTTTCCTTCATCGTCGAGATGGTGCTCGTCAACAGCAAGTACAGGACGATACCGTGAAGCCGACCGCATGCAGGGTTTAGAGCTTAAGCTACCCGGGCTTGCTTGATGTGGAAAGGCTGCTCTTGTATTCGCCAAGAAGCGCGTTATAAAGGGCTATTATGCGGTGCGTCTCTTCCTGCATGTCCCTCTTCTCGTCCTGCGCGAGGTTTTCGTATATGCCCCGCAGCTCGGAGTAGGCTTCCGCCGCCCCGCCAGCGTTTGCCGACGCAATGGCGCCCTCCGCCTTCACGAGCAGCATCCTCATCCTTTGCATCTTGCCATCTCTAGACGCAGGCACTGTCGCGGCTGGCTTCCTCTCCGCCGCGGCAGGCGCAGGCACCGGCCGCCTCACGGCCGTCGGCGCGACGGCCCTGACTGGGACGTCCGCCTCCATCCTGCCGGGCGCTTCTTCTTCCTCCGGGGGTGCTTCCTCTCTTTTTTCCGGGAGCGGCTTTCTTATGAAGCCTTCTATTGCCGACGAAAACCTGCCGGGCTTCTTCTCCGCAGCTTCCGGGACCTGCGCCTCAGGGACGTCTTTTGCGGCAGGGGGAGCCGGGGGAGCCTCGCTTTCCGGCCTCTTCTCGGTTACGCTCCTTATTATGATTACGGACTTCTCGATGATTGATGAAAGGTCTTCCTCGCTTAATGCCTTTCCTCCGTACTGGAACTCCTCGGTCTTCATGGAGTAGTCTATTATGCCTTTCCTAATTTTCTCGTCGGCGCCTTTCCTCCCAAGCTCCTCGTTGAGCTCCACGTAGTCGAACTCGTATGAGATGTCGAAGAGCTCGGAGAAGAAGCTCCTCATGAGGGCGCTGAGACTGCGCAGTGTCGCGGCGGGGTCTTCCCCTGCCTCTCCAATGGACCGAATCTTCCGCAGGAAGAGCCTGCCCAGGACCTCTTCCTTGCCCAGCCTTATGTCCCTCCTCGCAGAAATCTTCCTGTAGCGGAAGAGCAGCACGCAGATCACGCCTACGAGAAAACATGCCGTGACTATGAGCAAAAGTGTCAGGAGCGAGGCCATTTTACTCTCCCTTCATTCTCCTGTATACGTAAAGGAGCACCGTCTCCTTCCTGTACACGTATAGTAGTATTGACGCGACTACTAATAATATGATTATCAGGGCGAATATCATCACGTCCGTCCAGAGGTCCCCGCAGTCCGTAAAGCACTCGTAAAGCTCGCCGGATTCGCACACGACGTTGCCGCAGGTGGGAAGCTGCGGGGAGGCGATGCATGGCCTGCAGGGGCCGCCGCAGTCCATGCCCTCCTCGCAGAGGCCGTTTGCGTGGCAGTTCCTTATGCCATCAGAGCAGGTGGGACAGGCAGGGGCACGGGCCGCCGCAGTCGGTCACTATCTCGCACAGCCCGCCGTGGCAGTTCTTTATGCCGTCATAGCAGTCCGGATTCGGGGTGTACATGCAGTAGGAAATCCCGTTTGGCATGCTGAAGGATGTGCTGCAGTTCGAAAGGTCCAGGCACACCCGCATCTGGGTCCCGTCCCTTGCGCAGTCGGAAAATGCCGTGCATCTCCAGTTCTCCGTGCAGACGAAAGGCGGCGCATTGCCCCACGACGTCCTCGGCTGCTCCGACGTAATCGCCACGTCCAGGACTATGAGCCTCCATTCGTGGGCGACTATGTACTGCCCGTCGCTTACCTTGACCGTTATGTTGTAGACGCCGGAGTCCTCGTAAGAGGCGCTGAAGGTGTAGTTGGACTGGTAGCCGTGGCACATGCCGTACGTGTCCGTCAGCGCCGAATCGCGGTACCACGCGGCGAAGGGAATCCCGTAGTCGTCCGAGACGTTCACCGTGAAGTATGCCTCCTCACCCTCGAACATCGTGACGTTGTAGCCTTCCGGCTCCCAGCGGGTTATGTTGGGGGGCTCGTTTTCCCATTCGGTGACGCCAAAGCTTCCGACGTACCAGTCGACCCCGCCGTTGCCGTCGGTTGCGCTGTAGTTGACCGTGTAGTTTCCCACGTCCCCGAAGGGCGGGGTGAAGAGTATCCTTCCCGTGGCCTCGTCGACTCCAAATATCGTGCAGTTGCTGTCGCTTGCGTTGAGCTTTTCGCAGGAAAGGAAATCGACGTGGAAGGACGGCGCGTCCCCGTCCTCGTCCGTTGCGTTCATGTCGTAGGTAAACTCCATGCCCCAGTCGGCGGTCATGGCCCCGAGGCCTCCGATGAGGGTCGTCTTGTTCTGCAGCACCGGGTTGTCGTTGACGTTTAGCACCCGCAGGAGGGTCCAGGAGGACTGGTCGACCTCGCTTTGGTTGTCAAAGACGTGGAACCTGAAGTTGTAAAGATTGACGTCGACCTGGAGGGGCATGAAGGTGACGTTCCCCGTGCTCTCGTTGAGCACGAAAAGGGTGGGGGGTATCTTGCCGTACGTGAGCACTTCATGGAATTCTTCGTTGTGCAGGTCCGGGTCGTCTGCGACGAGGCTCAGGTTGTACCATGAGTCCTCGTAAAGGTATATGGTCGTGTTTATGGGGAAGGGGTACGTGTGATTCCCCGTGGAATTGAAAATCATGATGGCCACGAGGAAGGGGGGGTCGTTAAAGTCCGTGACGTTGAACAGGACGTAAGTGGAATTGCTCATGGAGCAGAGGGTCTCGGTTGCGTTTACGTAGAAATAGTGCAGCCCCACGTCGTCGTTTACCGGCGTGAAGTTCACCGCGCCGGAGCCTGCCGTTATGTTGAACAGCGTGCTGTTGTCGCCGAAGACGACTATGCTTTCGTTTTCCCCTGTCGCGTTGAAGTCGTAGTAGTAGGGCGTCCCCTGGACGAGGACGTGGTACGTGGCGCCTTCTATCCGCGGGATGACGCTTGCGCAGGCCATGACGAGGCCGGAGGACGTTGCCATCCCCTCAGGCAGCGCATGGCGCGCGTTTATGAAGCTGAAAGCTATCGAGATGTTCACGCAGGAAACCGCCATGAGCATGACGGCGAGGAGGGCCAGCAGGTTGTTCCCGGCGTCTAAGTGAAAATGGCGCATGAATATTACTTTGCCGGAAAGTATAAAATATGTTGCGGGGAAAAGGCCGGCCTAGGCCTTCCTAAAGACTATCCGCAGCGTGCCGCTCCTGTAGGCCAGGGGAACGACGTCATCCGGGATGGTAACGTCTATCATGACCGTGGCGTTTGCGCCGCTTTCAAGCAGGATGTTGTTCTTAGAAACCGTCACCCATTCCGCTATATCTCCGGAGGATTCCAGCGTGACGAGTGTCCTAAAATCGCCTGCCGTGACCGTCATCTTCCTCCCCGAAGAGCCCCCGGGCGGGACTATGCCGAAATTCACGATGTCTGTTTCCACGTTGAAGCCGGCGATATTGTCGACGTACACCTCCATCGGGAACTCTATGACTTCGTAGACATGGACCTGGAAAAGGACGTAGTAGGCGGCAAATGCGGCAGCCGAGGTGCACATGGCGGCCATGGCAAGCACCAAGAGCAGCAAGCTTCCGGGCTTCCCGCGCACAGGCTTTTTTTTCGTCTTCATGGGTAGCCACGCCTCATTTCCTGCGCCTCTTCCTCATGAAAGCGTAGACCACGGCTATGGCGATGGCCACGGCTATGGCAATCAGTAGCAATAACAGCATCATGTAAGGGTCCTGCCTGGGCACTATCTTAAGTGCGAGGGTGCTCCGTTCTTCCTTTCCGGCGTAGTGCACGGCGAGCACTGCGTCATACTCGCCTTCGGAAAGCCCGCGCGTGTCCCAGTATATCGGCACGAGCCTCTCTTCCCACGGCTCAAGGTCGAAGGACTCGCTCCTGCCTGACCCGGCAAAATCCCCGTCCTTTTCCATCTCAAGCGTCATGTAGGAGCCTTCTATCCTGTCGTTCCAGTAGCTGTCCACGAGCACGTCGAGCCTCGCTATCCCGTCCGGAAATATCTCTTCCGGGTACGTGACGTTTATTATCTTCACGAGGACGTCGCCTATCTTGAAGCCGGAACTAAGGGAAAGGGGCTTTTCACCACCGTACTCGACCAGCGCCTCCGCGTAGTACCTCCCTGCCGGCATGCCGGACGTGTCCCAGGAGGCCTCAAGCGTCCCGCTTCCCATGCTTTCTATGAAGGCGTTTCCTGTCTGCAGTGTTGCGACATTCCTGCCGGAGCTGTCGGTAACCGTTATCAAGGCGCTTGCGGTGACGTCCTTAAGGCCCATGCTTCCAAGATTGACCGCAAAATGCGCCGTCTCCGAGAGGTTCACGTTGGAAACGACGAGCCGGCCTTCGAGGTACCTCTCTGGGTAAGGCACCCTTATCCAGAACTGCGCCTGGACGGCCGCGAAAGCCGAAACCCCAGCGTTTCCCGTCACGGGGACCTCCTCTGCGACAATGGCGCAGTCGTGCAGCCCCGGCCTTGGGTAATCCGAAGGCAGGGCGACGTTGACACTAAAATATGCCTTCTCGCCTGGATCCAGCACAAACTCTGTCTTTTCGGGCACTATGTACTGCGAAAGCCCGCACGTCTCGGTCTGCTTGCTGCTGACGACGATGTTCTCGGTGCCTCCTCCGACGACGTACATGTCATATGTCGAGTTCTGTCCCGGAACGAAGGTAATCTCTATCCTGCCGGGAGATATCCCTATTGCAAGCGAGGGCTGAACGAGGGAAATCATCGCTGCCATGAAAGCAAGAGCGAACGCCGCCTGAAGCTTATGCCCGCACATAAGGTCTAATTGGATTTCCCGGAATAAAAATCCTTTTGCTCAAGCTTTTTCCTAAAAGCCGTCTAAGCCCCCTTTTGCTGAAGATTTTTTCTAAAAAGCCCTTTTAGGCTCGCTTTTGATTAAGCTTTTTGCTAAAAAGGCTCATTTCCGGCAAGAAGGAACGCCGGAAACCTAAAGTATGGATTACGCCTGCGCCGCGAGGAAGTATACCGTGCCTTCCTTGTAGCCGGCAATCTCGCCCGTGGGCGGGGTTATGTTCAGGTGCACGTACACGTCCCTTGCGTCACCGACGCTGTCGCCCGTGAGGTTGTAGACGAGGTTTGCGGGGTTTGTAAGCAGCGCCCCTGCGCTTGCAGCCTCGGCGTTGCCGTCGAAGTTCCTCCACGCGGTGTAAGAGACTGCGCCGCTGGTGGCGTTCGGGGTCGAGTTGTACTGGAAGCAGTTCTCGCACAGGTTGTCCTGCGCAGTCGTCCACAACTCACCGCTTCCGCCGCTCGTTGAT
>JAZDJY010000117.1:0-4275 GCA_043803615.1 Candidatus Aenigmatarchaeota archaeon
TGGACATAGAGGGCGGCTTCGACCAGCAGGACTCAAGGGGCTTCATAAACATAAACGCCATACGCCTCAAGGCCCACAAGGCCATCCTTGACAAGAACAAGAAGGACTACTTCAAGTGAGGCTTGCTTGGCATGGCAAAACTATGGGACAGGGGCGGCAAGTCTTCCGATGCCGCGCTGGACTACGCGACCGGGAAGGACTATATCCTGGACCAGGCTCTCGTCCCCTATGACTGCAGGGCGTCGGAAGCGCACGCAGAGGCGCTGTGGAAGGCAGGCGTCCTCACGGCTTCCGAGAAGGAGAAGATAACGGGGGCTCTTGAGGATATACTGAAGCTACACGCCGAAGGCAGGTTCGTGATAAAGAAGGAAGACGAGGACTGCCACACCGCGATAGAGAATTTCCTCACGGAAAAGCTGGGCGACACCGGAAAGAAGGTGCACGCGCTGCGCTCTAGGAACGACCAGGTGCTCACGGCGCTTCGGCTCTACTACAAGGACGAGCTTTCGTCCGTCCTTGCGGGAATCGATGCTTTCATAGCGCAGGCCAGGGAATTCAGCGCAAGGCACGGCAAGGTCGCCATGCCCGGCTACACGCACACGAGGAAGGCCATGCCATCGAGCGCCCGGCTCTGGACGGGAGCGTTCATCGCGTCCATGGAGGACGACAAAAAAATCGTGAGGGCGGCGCTCGAGCTAGTCGACCAGTCGCCGCTTGGCACCGGGGCAGGGTACGGGCTTCCCGCGGAGCTCGACAGGAAGCTGACTGCGAAGAAGCTCGGCTTCTCCTCGGTGCAGGAGAATCCCCTCTACGTGCAGAACAGCCGCGGCAAGTTCGAGGGCTTCGTGCTGCACGCGCTGTCGCAGGTGATGCTCGACCTCTCCCGCATGGCATCGGACGTGATACTATTCAGCATGCCGGAGCTTGGGTACTTCACCCTCGACTCCTCGGTATGTACGGGAAGCTCGATAATGCCTCAGAAGAAGAACCCCGACGTGCTGGAAATCATGCGCGGCAAGTTCCACGAGGTGCAAGCTCTCGGGCAGCAGGTCATGGGCACGACGGCGGGGCTGATATCGGGCTACAACAGGGACGTGCAGCTCACGAAGGAGCCCGTCATGAAGGGCTTTTCCATCGTAAAGGAGAGCCTTGCGGCCGCGGCGCTCGTCCTTTCAGGGATGGGCGTCGACGCCGAGAAGTGTAGGAAGGCCATGACGCCCGAGCTCTTCGCGGCGCAGGAGGCCTACGAGCTCTCGATGAAGGGTGTGCCCTTCAGAGACGCTTACAGGAAGGTCGCAGGGAAGTTCATGACTGACGGTGACAAGAGGCAGGGGAGGTCCGGTTAGGATGGAGAACGTGTTCTCATCGGCGAAGCGCATCGTCGCCAAGTCCGGGACGAACTCGGTGAACCTGGACGGGAAGCTCGACGGGAAGCGCATAAGGCAGCGCGCGGCGGACATTGCGGACTTGATGGGAAAAGGAAAGCAAATCGTCTACGTCAGCTCCGGCGCCATCCTTGCCGCCATGTCCAGGTATGGGATAGACCGGACAACATACAGGAGCAACTTCGGCAGCGACGAAAGCTACTACCAGTCGCTGCAGCGGCTCTCGGGAGAGGGGCAGCCCATGCTCATGGAGGCTTACAACAGCGTGTTCCCGGAATTTGGGATAAGGACGGCCCAGGTGCTCGTGACGAAGGACGACATACGGTATTACGAGCGGTTCTACAGGAACCTCATCGGGCTGCTCAGGAGGTACACAGAGCAAAAGGGGCCCGGTGCGGAGAAAGCGGAGGCGCTCGCGGAGATGATACAGTTCGCGCAGGACGAGATGAAGCTCAATGGCTACGACAGGGAGTTCATAGAAACCATAGAAGGATACCTGGACGACGGCGTCCTGCCGATAATCAACGAGAACGACGCGCTTTCGCGCGACGAGATAACGTTCGGGGACAACGACAAGCTCAGCGCGTACGTCTGCAACGCCGTCAGGGGAGACGCACTGATAATGCTTTCCGACAACGAACTGCACGACAGGAATCCTTCCATCAGAGGCGCAAGAAAGATAGACGTCGTCCGCTTCGACGAGATATCCGAATACAAGGCCGTGGCGAACGGCAAGGGCACGTGGGGCCTCGGGGGGATGCTCTCCAAGCTCGAGGCAGCCGAGATGGTCGGGATGAATGGCACGCCTTCGGCCATAGTGAAATCCAACGGAAGATACGAGGCCATGCCCATAAGCGACACCATATCAGGCAGGTACCACGGCACGATAATTCTACCCCGCGGCTACGGAAAGTGAGCAAGGCCAAACTATTAAAAAGGAAAAGCAAAGATATTGCTATGGCCGGAAAAAGGGAAAAAGGCACCGCAGAGGCGACGGGCGAGGACAAGGACAACCTCGGCGTGACCGTCACGCGGGCGCAGGACTTCTCCCGCTGGTACCTCGATGTCGTGAGGAAGGGCGGCTTCAAGGACCAGAGGACGCCAATCAAGGGCTTCGACGTCATCATGCCCTGGGGATACGCTCTCTGGGAGCGGATGGTTGCCTCCTACGATGGCCTCCTGAAGGAGAAAGGCTTCCAGAACGCCTACTTTCCCATGCTCATACCCGAGAGCTTCATAGAGAAGGAAAAGGAGCACTTCTCGGGCTTTTCTGCCGAGACCGCCAACGTGACGGAAGCAGGCGGCGAGGTGCTTTCCGAGAAGCTTGCCATAAGGCCGACGTCGGAAACCATCATGTACCATATGTTCGCGCTCTGGATAAGGAGCCACCGCGACCTGCCGCTTCGGATAAGCCAGTGGTGCAACATCGTGCGCTGGGACACGAAAGTCACGAAGCCCTTCATCAGGGACAGGGAGTTCCTCTGGAACGAGGTGCACACGGCGCACGCGACGAAAGAGGACGCACTCAAGCAGATTGAGGATTACGTGCGCATCTGCGACAGGTTCCACGAAGACCTCGCGATGGCGGCCATGGTGATGAAGAGGACCGAAAGCGACAGGTTCCCTGGCGCGGACTTTTCCATCGCCTACGACACGCTCATGCAGGACGGAAAAGTCATACAGGGGCCCGGGGGACACTTCCTCGGGCAGAACTTCTCAAAGCCGTTTGACATAACGTTCATGCACGAGGACGGAAAGAAGGAGCACGTGTGGCAGACCTGCCTTGGCATGACGACGAGGCAGATTGGCGCGATAATAATGCAGCACGGCGACGACAGGGGAGCGGTGCTGCCTCCTAGGATTGCCCCGCTGCAGGTGGTGGTGGTGCCGATAATATTCAAGGGCAAGGAAGCTGGCGTCATGGAGGCGGCAAGGAACGCGACTGTGAAGCTCTGCGCGCTCGGCATGAGGGCACATCTGGACGACAGGGACTATTCCGCCGGCTACAAGTTCAACGACTGGGAGCTGCGCGGGGTGCCGCTGCGCCTCGAGATAGGGCCAAGGGACGTCGCCGAGAAGAAGGCCGTCGCCGTGAAGAGGAACGACGGAAAGAAGATGGAAATCAAGCTTTCTGAGCTTTCGCAGGTGCCGGAAATTCTAGAGAACATCCAGAAGGAGATGCTTGCGAAATCCAGGAAAGTGCTGAAGGAGAACACGAGGGATGCAAAGACCATGGCGGAGCTGAAGGAAGCCTGCGCAAAGGGCGGCTTTGTGAGGGCGAACTGGTGCGGCTCTTCGGAATGCGAGGACTGGATAAAGGACCAGACCGGGGGAGCGACCATCAGGGGCACGCTCTTTGGGAAGTCCGAGAAGGCATCCGGCCCCTGCGTGCGCTGCGGCAAGAAGGCAAAGCACGTCGTTTACGTGGCAAAGGCCTACTGATTTTTTAAAACTTCGCGCCGTATGTTCATCATGTTCAGCGTGTTAGGTAGAAGCGGCGAAGCGACGTCCGTAGTAACTCCTCTATACTTCACTGGCAACGAATTCATTCTGAGTGGCGACTATAATAAATTCCTGGAAGAGATAGACGGGAAGGCGGTCGACCTGTGTTATATGAAGAGCTTCAAGTGGAAGGACTACAGATGCCTGAAGGTTGAGACGGATTCCAAGCATGTGCCCGGAAATGCCATTCTGAAGAAATACGGCCTTCAGCGTTTGGAATCTGTGGATAATTTCATAATCGCAGCCGGCTCATTCTGAGCGACGCCTGCCCGGAACTGCCAACTTTCTCCTGCGACTTTTTAACCCATCCGGACAAAATAATATTAAGTGTGGTGATTGAGTGGGAAAGCTTCCGATAGCACCTTTTGAGAAGATACTGAAGGAGAAC
>JAZDJY010000118.1:0-3897 GCA_043803615.1 Candidatus Aenigmatarchaeota archaeon
AGGGTTCGAATCCCTCCGGGCCCATCCTATTTCTTCACGGGGTTTTGACGGGCGGTCTTTTGGCAGATTCGGGGATGAATCCCCTCGTCTCCACTGCCGCGGAAACAGGCGGGAGCCTCTAAAAGTCTGCTTTTCTTAAATTTCACCGGCAAAATATAATCATGAGAGTCATAGCGGACCTCCACCTGCACGGCCCCTATTCGAGGGCGACGAGCAGGGGGACCACGATAGCAAACCTGGAGAAGTACGCCCTGATGAAGGGCGTCGGCCTCCTGGGGACGGGAGACTTCACGCATCCGCAGTGGCTGAAAACCCTCAAGTCCGAGCTCACGGAGGACGGCTCCGGCATACTTCGGACGAAGACGGGCTTTCCCTTCATGCTCTCCGCGGAAATCTGTAACATCTATGAGCAGGAAGGCAGGGTGAGGAAGATACATAACGTCCTGCACGCGCCTGACTTTGCGACTGTAGACCAGGTAAACGAGTTCCTAGGAAAGAAGGGGAACCTGCGGTTCGACGGCAGGCCCACGTTTTCCGGCATGGGCTGCCCGGAGCTTGCGGAAGGCCTCATGCAGATATCAAAGGACATCATGGTCATACCAAGCCACGTTTGGACTCCCTGGTTTGGCATCTTCGGCAGTAAGTCGGGCTTCGATTCCGTGGGGGAGTGCTTCGGCGACCAGGCACGGCACATATTCGCCCTCGAGACGGGCATGTCGTGCTATGACGGAGAAGCAGAAGTTTTGACCGAGAATGGATGGAAAAAATTCAATCAGGTTCACTATGACGATAAAATATGCACCCTTAATCTGGAGCACGATAATATAGAATTCCAAACCCCACTGAGGATACAACAATATAAGTATAATGGAAAGATGTACAAACTTAAAACAAAGAGGGTAGATTTGCTGGTCACGCCAAATCACAAACTTCTGTTCAGTCCCTGCGATTTCCGGAATCCGAAACCCTTTTGCCTGAAAGAAGCAGAGTTCCTGTTCGGAAAATCGAAAAGGCTGAAAAAGGATGGCATCTGGATTGGCGACAACGTTGAGCATTTCATTCTTCCCGCAGTGAAAATAAGGCACGGAAGCCGTTACTATTCAGGGTTTCGCGGCAAGCCGGAAAAACGGCTCCCTATACGGCCATGGTTAAGATTTTTTGGGTTCTGGATGGCCGAAGGATGGGTAACCGGAAGCAATGGAGACTATGGCATTTACATCTGCAACAGGAAAAAGGCGCTGCTGGATGAAATGACGGGAATCCTAGAGACTTTCGGATACGATGTATACAGGCAAAAGGACGTTATCAGGGTTCGGGATTTCCAGCTTTTCGAATATTTGAAACAGTTCGGGAAGGCCAGCGGGAAATACATACCTCCATGTATAAAATCTCTTTCGAAAGAGCTGATAGAGATTTTTTTTGACTACTACATAAAAGGGGATGGCCACGTATACGGCAGAACCGGCAAGGGTTTGTCGGCAACTACCATATCAAAGCGTCTTCGTGACGACCTGCAAGAGGTCGCATTGAAGATGGGCATGTCAGCCTATTATAAACTTAAAATGAAGAAAGGGACGCCATTCAAGTCACCGGCAAACAAAGGCAGAACATATTATCAGAGCGAAGATTCTTGGGACATTTTCTTCATTAGGAACAACCGACCCATCATATTGCCATCAGCCATAAAAAAGCATAAGTACGTCGAATCATGGGAAGACTACGAAGGTTTTGTGTTCTGCGTCTCGGTTCCGAACCATGTAATCTATATCCGCAGAAACGGAATCCCTCTTTGGTGCGGGAATTCCGACCCGGCCATGAACTGGCGGCTTTCCGCGCTGGACAAGTACGCGCTGGTCTCCAATTCCGACGCCCACTCCTACTGGCCGTGGCGCGTGGGAAGGGAGGCAAACGTCTTCGAGCTCCCGGAGCTTTCGTACGCGGGCATCACGGGAGCGGTAAGGGAAAAGGACGCAGGCAAGTTCATCGGCACCATAGAAGTCGACCCCGGTTACGGGAAATACCACCTCGACGGCCACAGGGAATGCGGCGTGAGGCTCACCCCCTCGGAATCCGCAAAAAGCGGGAAGATGTGCCCCTCGTGCAGGAGGCCGCTCACGATAGGCGTCCTGCACAGGGTCGAGGAGCTCGCCGACAGGCCGGAAGGCTACACGCCCCGGGGCGCGATACCATTCAAGACCATGCTTCCCCTGGCCGAGCTGATAGCCGCATCAAAAGGCGTTGAGAACCCCAACGCGAGGAGCGTCTGGGAGGTGTACATGAGGCTCATGAAGAAGTTCGGGTCGGAGTTCTCGGTGCTCATGGATGCGCCGCCTGAAGGCATAAAAGAGGCCTCAGACGCAAGAATCGCGGGAATGGTCACCCTGATGAGGGAAGGAAGGATTAAGGTGGAACCGGGCTACGACGGCGTTTACGGCAAGCTTTCCGCCGCAAGAGGCGCCCTGGAAAAGCCTTCCGATGAAAGGGGACCGCAGAGAAGGCTTACGGGCTTCTTTTCCTAAACCGGTAGCGTTCCTAAATCGTTACCTGAATGCTGCACTGGTGCCTGCGACCTCTATTCCCACGGTCTTGCTCACGGTGTAGCCGTAGGTGAGGGTGGCCACAATCCTTCCCTCGGTCATCGAATCGACGTTGGTCGCACTCATGGTGCACGTTATCTTCTGCGACGTTCCCCTCCAGAGGTGCATGCTGCTGTAGTCGCAGTCCTTGCCCGTCAGGCCGCCGAATCCCTCTACCTTGAGGTCCACCTTGCTCGCATCGACGACCCCGCCGCCGGTGTTCTCAATCGTTATGCCCACTGGGAACTCTATGCTATTTTCCTCGCTCATCATCCTTATCGGTCCTTCCACCAGAATGCTTACGCTGACCGGGGAATGGGACGCGCTGACAAGCTGGGTCGGAAGCGACTGGCCCGCGTCGCGGAGGGCTATGAGCTCCTCGGTTGGGACCAGCATCACGGAATTCGAGGTCACGCTCCTGTAGTCGTACCTCACATCGCCCCTGGCCTCGTAGGGGACCGTCATCCCTTCGTTTATCTGCGGGGCCGTGCACGTCCACCTGAATGTGCCCTCCCCGCCAGTAGTCCCCCGCTCCTCGTCGGGTGCGATGAGCGGCTCGAAATCTTCCTCATCCTGTGGCTGGCATTGCCAGTCGCCGATGGAGAGCGTCACCTTCCCACCCGCATCGAACGAGCCTGTGTTCTTCACCCTCATGGAAAAACCGACGCTTTCGCCAGAATAGACCTTCGAAAGCTTGGTTTCGAGCGCCGTTATCTCCATGCCGGTGCCGTAGACGCTTCCCCCACTGCTCACACAGCCTGAGGAAAGCAGGATGACCGGCAGGAATAACATCAACAGTAGCAGCAGATGCCTCATAAGCTATACTTTGAGCAGGAAAGCTTAATAATTTTAGCAAAACCGGGCCAGAAGAGAAGACCCGTTCAGTATGTCTAGTAAGCTTCGGTCGTGCCGACCACGTTCAGCGTGGTCTTCTCGTCCTGGAAGTATATGTAGCTGAGCTTTATGCGAAGGTCCCTGTCTTCCCTGAACTGTGGGGGGTTCGTGACCTGCAGCCTGCACGTCACGGTCGTTTCCTTGCTGTCCCACAAGCTGACTATGCTGGACGAGTACGGAAGCGTCAGGCCGCCTGGGAGGTTCCTGTAGACGCTGCCCCATTCTGCCTGCGCAGGTCCCGGGCAATCACCCATTATGACGGTTCCCGTGGGCTCGATTATCTCGAATCCTACCGGGTAGTTGTCGCCGGCAAGCTGGCCGCCGCCGGAGTTGGTAATCTTTATCTCGACCGGGAAGTATGGCTGGTCGTATGTGTCGTCCTTGGTCCTCACGTACTGCCCGGCGTTTACGGTGACGCTGAGGGGCC
>JAZDJY010000119.1:0-2550 GCA_043803615.1 Candidatus Aenigmatarchaeota archaeon
ACCCTTTCCGGCGGAGAACAGCAGATGTTGGCCATCGGCCGTGGTCTCATGAGCCGTCCGAAACTCCTGCTCCTGGATGAGCCTTCATGGGGCATCGCACCGATTCTAATGGAGCGGATCTTTCAGGTGGTCCGGGACATCCGGAGTGCGGGCGTCACGATCCTCCTGGTGGAACAGAATGTCCAGGAAGCCCTTGAAATATGTGACCGGGCCTATGTCATTCAGACCGGTCAGGTTGTTCTGGAAGGGACAGGACGGGAATTGCTGGCTTCGGAATCCATACGGAAGGCATTCCTCGGCATTTAGCAGATATTCCCGGATGATGGCGTCCCGCAGGATAGGAAGAAAAAACAGCGCCGGGACCATCAGGCGATCCGGCGCTGTTTTTCAGTTATGCGGGGATGGTTGTCATCGGCAAGCACCCCATGGGAGGGCGTCACCTGTTCGGCGCCGGTGTCGCAGCGACGAATCACACCTCGCCGAGGTCGCTCGTCTCCCAAACCTTCCACGCAGGAACTTCTGGAATGCCTTTCCAGAGGCCCAGTGGGGCTCCGCGTGTCTTTTTGAACGTCCACGTATCCAACTCAGCGGCTACCTTGTCCCGCCAGAACGGTCCGTCGCCCAGGTAGAGCTGTTGGGTTTTAGAACGGCGGGAATACAGTGGCAGGACGCCGTCCTTGGTCGTGTAGCCGTACCCGGCGAAGACCTGATGAGCGCTCCAGCAGGCCGCTTCGTAGGCTTCAGAGCACCACGCCTTGGCGACGGCAACCTCGAAGTTGCAAGGCAGCTTTTCGCTGAGACGCCATGCCGCCTGGGACGTCACATAACGGCAGCAGCCGACGGCGGCGGCCAATTCCGTGCAATGCCCCTGCACATATTGGTTGATGCCGATGGGTGCGTCGAATTGCACGCGGGTCTTGGCATATTCGACCGTCATTTTGAGGATCTCTTCGCCGGCACCCGCCATCTGCGCGCACAGCATGACCGCCCCGCGCTGCATGGCCCGGAAGAGGATCGGCCACCCGCCGTTGAGGCCGCCCAGCATGTTTGCCGCCGGCACGCGCACCTTGTCGAAAACCACCTCGTACTGCTTGTCGCCGGCCGTCGTCCTCAGGAGGGTGCAGGTTATGCCCGGGCTCATGGCATCGACAAGAAAAAGGGTGAGGCCTTCCTCGGGATTGCCTCCCTGCCGTGTCCTTACGGGGCACAGAAGATAATCGGCAATGGCCGCGTCGTGGACAAAGAGCTTTGTGCCGCTGAGCACGTAATCGCTGCCGTCCGCGGCGGCGGGCAGGGTGATGCCTTCGGGCGCCCAGGCTTTGCGGCCCCAACTCGCGTCAGGCTCCGTCCACGCAAGTGCCAGGATAAGGCCGCCCGCGGCGATGCGGGGAAGGAGATCCTTTTTCTGTTCCTCCCTGCCCGCATCGAGAATCGACAGCCCGCCCAGCACAACCGTGGAGAGATGGGGGCTGGGGAACATGGCCCTCCCCATCTCCTCATGCAGGACCATGAGATCGATCATGCTGCTGCCCAAGCCACCGTACTCTTCCGGGAAGGCCATACCCAGCCACCCAAGGTCGGCGATTTTACGCCACAGATCGGGAGAGTACCCCTGCTCGCCCTTCTCTATTTCCCGCACGAAACGTTCAGGACATTCCTTCTCGAAGAATTTCCGCGCTTCCTCCTTCAGCATTTTCTGTTCGCTGTTCAAACTGAAATCCATAATGCCAAGCTCCTTTCGTTGGATGTGTCTGCGTTTGCACCGGGACCTATCAGGCTTTGGTCTCTTTTTTGATGGGAACGGGGCTCCTGGGGAGGCCCAAGCCCCGTTGGGCGAGAACGATCTTGATGACTTCGAAGGTGCCGCCGGCATGCATGCTGCGCGTCTTTTTCCACGTCCGGTCCAGTCTCCCCGCAAGAGGCGCATACTTGGACCCTGTTCCGAGTTGGGCGTACAGACCGACCGTGTCCGCCATGGTGCGTGCTTGAGGGGCGGCCCATTTTTTGGCGTTGTAGTTGCTGAGGTCGTAAGAAGGCATGGAGGCCGCCTTTTCTTTTTCGGCGAAAAGCCAGGTAGAGTACCACCCCCCAAGCCTCTGGACCTCGCACTCCACGGCGAGGCGGGCTAGGTTGTCGCGGATCTGGGGATCCGCCATGAGGGGTTTGCCGTCGCAGGCCGTCTTCTTGCAGAAATCCACGAGGTCTTCCACCTGCCGTCTGCCCCGCGAAGCGGCGCCCGTCATACTTCTCTCGAATTCGAAGACCTGCATGGCGTGGTAAAATCCGCGGTTGAGCTCGCCCAGGAGGTATTCCTTGGAGACGCGCACTTCGTCAAAATAGACCTCGTTCTGCCGTCCACCGCCCATCGTGGGCAACGGCCGGAAGGTGATGCCCGGCAGGTCCACCGGAATGAGGAAGAGGCTCAAGCCGCGGTGTTTGGGGACCGTCTGGGCGGTGCGGGCGAGGGTGAAGAGCCAGTTCGGCTTGTAGGAACCGCTGATGAACACCTTCTGGCCCGACATGACGAAGGCATTCCCGTCGTCTACGGCC